>NZ_BAAGTD010000024.1:0-129624 GCF_054782095.1 Streptomyces capparidis
CCGCCGCCAGGGCGGCGCGGCGGTGCCGGGCGGCGGGGTCGGCGCGGGAGGGGCGGGCCCGGCGGCCGGGCGGCCGGGCCGCGGCGAGGGTGCGGACGATGTCAGCGGGGTTGGCCGTAGCCGCGCAGTTTCTCCACCACATGCTCGATCTCGTACCCGGGAAGCAGCGCGGGACTGCCCGCCGCACGGGCGGTGAGCCACACCTGGCACATCCATTCGAGCTGCTGCGCGCGGTCGTAGGCAGAGGCCAGGTCGTCGCCGTGGGTGAGGGTGCCGTGGTTCTTCAGCAGGCAGCCGGTGCGGTCGCGCAGGGCGTCGAGCATGTGCGCGGCCAGCTCCGGGGTGCCGTAGGTGGCGTAGGCGGCCACCCGGACGGGGCCGCCGAGCGCCGCCGCCATGTAGTGGATGGTCGGCAGCTCGTCCACCAGCGTGGAGGCGGCGGTGGCGTACACGGAGTGGGTGTGCACCACGGCGCGGGCCGGCGTCTCCCGGTAGACCGCGAGGTGCATGGGAAGCTCGCTGGTGGGGCGCGCGGTGCCGTGCACCGGGGCGCCGTCGAGGTCCACCGCGACCAGGTGGCCGGGGCCGAGTTCGTGGTAGCGCACCCCGGTGGGGGTGACGACGACCAGGTCGCCCACGCGTGCGGAGACGTTGCCCGAGGTGCCGACGACCAGCCCGTCCTCGGTCATCCGCCGCGCCGTCGCGGTGACCTGCTCCCAGGCGCGCATGAGATCCGCGTTCACTGCCATGCGGCGACCTTACGGGCGGCGGGGCGGCGGGCGGGAGAGGGTGCGGGGCGGGGGCGGCCGGTGTGCGGGTGGTGTCCCCGGGCGGGGCGTGGGGGGGGCGTGTTCTCGGTTGAGCGTTCCCGGGCAGGGGGCGTTTCCCGGCGGAGTGCGCTGGGAGCGCACATCCCTGGCGCGCGGGGTCGGTGACGATACGGCGCGCAGGGCGCGCACGGCGCGTCGTCAGCTCCCCGATGCGACACCCGAGAAAAGTGACACATGTCACATATACGGGCGCACAACCCCGAGGAATCCGGGCCGCGGAGGCGGCGCACCGCCACGCCAATCCGCGTTCACCTTCCGTTCATCCGAATTCCGTACGGTCGCCACGCCACCGACCCTCTCGAAGATTGCCTGGGTGCATGGAACACATCACGCTTCTCATCGGGATCGTGATCATTACGGCCCTCGTGTTCGACTTCACGAACGGCTTCCACGACACGGCCAACGCGATGGCGACCACCATCTCCACCGGGGCGATGAAGCCCAAGGCCGCGGTGGCCATGTCCGCGGTGCTCAACCTCGTCGGAGCGTTCCTGTCGGTGGAGGTCGCCAAGACCATCTCCGGCGGCATCATCGACGAAGCGGCAGGCGTCCAACCGGAAGTGATCTTCGCCGGTCTGGTCGGAGCGATCGTGTGGAACCTGCTCACCTGGCTCGCCGGGCTGCCGTCCAGCTCCTCCCACGCCCTGTTCGGCGGCCTGATCGGCGCCACGGTCGTCTCGGTCGGCCTCGACGGCGTCAACGGCGACAAGGTGATGATGAAGGTCCTCATCCCCGCCGTCGCCGCGCCGATCGTGGCCGGCTGCGCCGCGGCCCTCGCCACCCGCCTCACCTACCGCCTCGGCCGCGGCCTGGACGAGAAGGCGTCGTCCAAGGGCTACCGCGCCGGGCAGATCACCTCCGCCGCGCTGGTCTCCCTGGCCCACGGCACCAACGACGCCCAGAAGACCATGGGTGTGATCACCCTGGCGCTGATCAGCGGCGGCGCGCTGGGCGCCGACGCCGACCCGCCGCTGTGGGTCATCGTCTCCGCCGGCCTGGCCATCTCGCTCGGCACCTACCTCGGCGGCTGGCGCATCATCCGCACCATGGGCAAGGGCCTGACCGACATCGAGCCGCCGCAGGGCTTCGCCGCCCAGACCGGCGCCGCCGCGGTCATCCTCAGCTCCTCCCACATCGGGTTCGCGCTGTCCACCACCCAGGTCTGCTCCGGCGCGGTGCTCGGCTCCGGCGTCGGCCGCAAGGGCGCCCCGGTGCGCTGGGGCGTGGCGGGCCGCATGGCCACCGCCTGGCTGCTGACCCTCCCGGCCGCGGGCTCGGTCGCCGCGGCCGCCGCCCTCCTCGCCGACCAGGGCGACGCCGGGGTCGCCGCCGTGGCCGTGCTCGGCATCCTGGCCTGCTCCGCGATCTGGCTGGCCTCGCGCCGCAAGCCGGTGCACGCGGACAACGTCAACGAGGTGGACGAGCCCGCCGCCGTGGACGAGGTCACCGTGGTGCCGGTCGTCCCGGGCACGGACACCGCCCCGGCCGCTCCCGCGCCGATGGCCGCGTCCGTCCCCGCCCCCGCCGCCGAGCCCGCGCCCGCCGCGGCCCCCACCGCCTGACCCCTCGCCCGGCCTCCCCCCTGACGGCCTCCCCCCTTCCTGGAGTCTTCCCGTGCACATCGACTGGGCCGCCCTCGGCGCGGTGTTCGGCGTCAGCGTCGTCGTCACCGTCGGCCTCGTGGGCCTGTTCACCCTGGGCATCATCGGCATGTCCCGGCAGGCGACCGCCACCGGCGGCGCCTCCGGCGCGGTGGCGCGCACCGGCGCGTACACCTGCTTCGCGCTGTGCGCCGCGGCCGTGGCCTACGGCATCCACCTGATCGTCTCCTGACGTCCCGGCAGGCCCCGGGGATGGCCGGCCGCCCCCCTGCGCGGGCTTGCGGCCAAGCCCTTCACGGGCCCGGGAATTGACCGCACTCGGGGTGCGTCGGCGCTGCTCACGGCGCTGACGCACCCCGCTCTCGCGTCACGGGGCGGAGTTGACGGCCTCTCCCGCCACGTGGTGGTATCGGAGCCGCCATGCGGCGGCAGGAGAGGAAGCCGGTGAGAATCCGGCGCGGTCCCGCCACTGTCACCGGGGAGCGTCCCTCCACCCGAGGTCACGGTCGGAAACGGCTGGAAGACCGGAGGGAGCGTCGATCCGGGAGCCAGGAGACTCTCACCGCCGGTCACGTCGAACCAGGGCGCGGACCCTGAGTGAGGACATCTGCCATGCCCGGCTCCAGCCGACCACCCGCACCGCCCGCCCCCGCACGAGGCCACCGCCCGACGGGCTGACCAGTGGGCCCCTCCTCCTCGACCGCCTCCGCGTCGTTCACGCTCGGGGTGGCGCTCGGTTACGCCGGTGACCTGCTGCTCGGCGACCCCCGACGGGGGCACCCGGTGGCCGCGTTCGGCCGGGCCGCGGGCGCGCTCGAACACCGCCTGTGGCGCGACCACCGCGCCGCGGGCGCCGTCCACACCGCCGTGTGCGCCGGCGGGGTCGACGCGGGCGCCGCGGCGCTGGCCCGCGCGGCGCGCGGCCGGGCGCTGCCCTCCGCCGCGCTGACCGCCGCCGCGACCTGGACCGTGCTCGGCGGGACCTCGCTGGCCCGGGAGGCCCGCGCCGTCGCCGCCGCGCTGGACGCCGGGGACCTGGCCGCGGCGCGGGAGCGGTTGCCGCACCTGTGCGGACGCGACCCCATGGCCCTGGACGCCGACGGGATCGCCCGCGCCGTGGTGGAGTCCGTCGCGGAGAACACCTCCGACGCCGTGGTGGGCGCGCTGGTGTGGGGGGCGCTCGCGGGCGTGCCGGGGCTGCTGGGCTTCCGCGCGGTGAACACGCTGGACGCGATGGTCGGCCACCGCTCCCCCCGCCACCTGCGGTTCGGCTGGGCCGCCGCCCGCCTGGACGACGCGGTGGGCTGGCCGGGCGCCCGGCTCACCGCAGCGCTCACGGTGCTGGCCGCCCCCGACCGGCGCGGCGCGCTGCGGGCGTGGCGGCGGGACGGGCACCGCCACCCAAGCCCCAACGCGGGGCGGGCCGAGGCCGCGTTCGCCGGGGCGCTCGGGGTGCGGCTCGGCGGGACGCTGTCCTACGGCGGGCGGGTGGAGCACCGGCCGGTGCTGGGCGCCGAGGGGCGGCCGGTCGCGGTGGCGGACGTCGAGCGCGCGGTGCGTCTGTCGGCGCGCGTGGGGGCGCTCGCGCTCGGCGCGGCGGTGGCCGGGCACTGCGCCCGGCGCGCGGTGGTGCGCGCCGTGGTGCGGCGGGCGGCGGGACGCGAGGGAGCGGCGGGCACGGGGTCGGGATCGGTATCGGGATCGGGGAGGCGGACGCGGTGACGGGTGGCGGACTGCTGGTGGCCGGGACGGCCTCCGACGCGGGCAAGAGCGTGGTCACCGCGGGGATCTGCCGGTGGCTGGTGCGCAAGGGGGTGAAGGTCGCCCCGTTCAAGGCGCAGAACATGTCGCTGAACTCCTTCGTCACCCGCGAGGGCGCCGAGATCGGCCGCGCGCAGGCCATGCAGGCGCAGGCCGCGCGCGTCGAGCCGACCGCCGCGATGAACCCCGTGCTGCTCAAGCCGGGCGGCGACCGCAGCAGCCAGGTGGTGCTGCTCGGCCGCCCGGTCGGCGAGCTGAGCGCCCGCGGCTACCACGACGGGCGGCAGCGCGAGCTGTTCGGCACCGTCCTGGAGTGCCTGGAGGGGCTGCGGCGGGAGTACGACGCGGTGATCTGCGAGGGCGCGGGCAGCCCCGCCGAGATCAACCTGCGGCGCACCGACATCGTCAACATGGGCCTGGCCACGGCGGCGGGCCTGCCGGTGGTGCTGGTCGGGGACATCGACCGGGGCGGGGTGTTCGCGTCGCTGTACGGCACGGTGGCGCTGCTGTCCGGGACCGACCAGCGGCACCTGGCGGGGTTCGTGGTCAACAAGTTCCGCGGCGACGTGACGCTGCTCGAGCCGGGCCTGGAGAGCCTGCGGCGGCTGACCGGCCGCCCGGTGCTCGGGGTGCTGCCGATGGTGCCCGGGCTCGGCATCGACGAGGAGGACGGCCTCGGCCTCGCCCGGCGCTCCGGGGCGGCCGCCGCTCCCCCGCACGGCCGCGAGACGCTGCGGGTGGCGGTCGCGGCGGTGCCGCTGCTGTCGAACTTCACCGACGTGGACGCGCTGGCCGCCGAGCCCGGGGTGCTGGTGCGCTTCGTGGAGCGGCCCGAGGAGCTCGCCGACGCCGACCTGGTGGTGCTGCCGGGCACGCGCGGCACCGTCCGGGCGCTGCGCTGGCTGCGGGAGCGCGGCTTCGCCGAGGCGCTGGCCCGCCGGGCCGCCGAGGGCCGCCCCGTGCTGGGGGTGTGCGGCGGCTACCAACTGCTCGGCGCGAGCATCGAGGACGACGTGGAGTCCCGCGCGGGCGCGGTGGACGGGCTCGGGCTGCTGCCGGTGCGCACCGTCTTCGCGCCGGACAAGACCCTGGCCCGGCCGACCGGGCGGGCGCTGGACGAGACCGTGCACGGCTACGAGATCCACCACGGGGTGGTGGAGGTGCTCGGCGGCGAGCCGTTCCTCGACGGCTGCCGGGTGGGCGCGGTGTGGGGCACGACCTGGCACGGGGCGCTGGAGAACGACGGGTTCCGCAGGGCGTTCCTGCGCCGGGTGGCGGCCGACGCCGGGCGGGCGTTCGAGCCCGCGCCGGACACCCGGTTCGGGGAGCTGCGCGAGGAGCAGCTCGACCGCCTGGGCGACCTGGTGGAGGAGCACGCCGACACCGGCGCGCTGCTGCGGCTGATCGAGGACGGCGTGCCGGAGGGCCTGCCGTTCGTTCCGCCGGGGGCGCCGTGAGCGGGGGCGCCGTGAGCGGGGGCGCCGCCGGGAGGGCCGCCGGGCGTGCGGGAGCCGCTCCCGCACCGACCGCCCGGGATGCACACATCATCGGATATTCGCAGGATTCGCCTCGCGGCGGAGCTATGAACCAGGAGGGCGCGTGACCACCGTTCTGCTGCTGTCCACCGCCGACACGGACCTGCTGGCCGCCCGGGCGTCCGGCGCCGGGTACCGGATCGGCAACCCCGCGCGCGTCGACGTCGCGGACGACCTGCCCGGCCTGCTCGACGGCGCCGACGTCGCCGTGGTGCGGCTGCTCGGCGGGAAGCGCGCCTGGGAGGACGGCCTCGCCGCCGTGCGCGCCTCCGGGGTGCCCGCGGTGCTGCTCGGCGGCGAGGCCGTGCCGGACGCGGAGCTGATGGCCGAGTCCACCGTCCCGGCGGGCGTGGTCGCCGAGGCGCTGCGCTACCTGGTCGAGGGCGGCCCGGGGAACCTGGCCGAACTGGCCCGCTTCCTCTCCGACACCGTGCTGCTGACCGGTGAGGGCTTCGCGCCGCCGCGCCCCATGCCCGTCTTCGGGGTGCACGGCGACCGGGCCGCCAAGCCGGAGCGCCCCACCGTGGGCGTGCTGTTCTACCGGGCGCACGAGCTGTCGGGGAACACCACGTTCGTGGACGTGCTGTGCGACGCCGTCGAGGAGCGCGGCGGCAACGCCCTGCCGGTGTACTGCGGCTCCCTGCGCGGCGCCGACCCCGGCCTGTACGAGCTGCTGGGGCGCTGCGACGCGATCGTAACCACGGTGCTGGCGGCGGGCGGCACCGTCGCGGCCGACGCCTCGGCGGGCGGCGCCGACGAGGCCTGGGACGTCGGGGCGCTCGCCGGGCTCGACGTGCCGGTGATCCAGGGCCTGTGCCTGACGACGAGCCGGGCCGCTTGGGAGGGCTCCGACGCCGCGCTGTCCCCGATGGACGCGGCCATGCAGGTGGCGATCCCGGAGTTCGACGGGCGGCTGATCTCCGTCCCGTTCTCCTTCAAGGAGCACGGCGACGACGACATCCCCGTGTACACCGCCGACCCCGAGCGGGCGGCGCGGGTGGCCGGGATCGCGGTGCGGCACGCGGCGCTGCGCCACCGGCCCAACGCGGACAAGCGGCTCGCCGTCGTCTTCACCGCCTACCCCACCAAGCACTCCCGGGTCGGCAACGCCGTCGGCCTGGACACCCCGGCGTCCGCGGTGCGGCTGCTGAACGCGCTGCGGGACGCGGGCTACCGGGTCGGCGAGGTGCCGCAGAGCGGTGACGAGCTGATCCACCGGCTCATCGCCGCGGGCGGTCACGACGTGGAGTGGCTCACCGAGGAGCAGTTGCGCGCGGCTCCGGCGCGGGTGCCGCTGGCGGACTACCGGCGGTGGTTCGAGGCGCTGCCGGAGGAGCTGCGCGAGGGCGTCGTGGAGCACTGGGGCGAGCCGCCGGGGTCGCTGTACGTCGACGGCGACGAGATCGTGCTGGCGTCGCTGCGGTTCGGCAACGTCGTCCTGATGATCCAGCCGCCGCGGGGCTTCGGCGAGAACCCGATCGCGATCTACCACGACCCGGACATGCCGCCGTCGCACCACTACCTGGCCGCCTACCGGTGGCTGGACCACTCCTTCGGCGCCGACGCGATCGTCCACCTGGGCAAGCACGGCACGATGGAGTGGCTGCCCGGCAAGGGGCTCGGCCTGTCGGCGTCGTGCGCCCCGGACGCGGTGCTCGGGGACCTGCCGCTGGTGTACCCGTTCATCGTCAACGACCCCGGCGAGGGCACCCAGGCCAAGCGGCGCGGGCACGCCACGGTGGTGGACCACCTGGTGCCGCCGATGGCGCGCGCCGACACCTACGGCGACCTGGCCAGACTCGAACAACTGCTGGACGAGTACGCGCTGGTCAGCGATCTGGACCCGGCCAAGGCCCCGGCGGTGCGGGCCCAGATCTGGACGCTGGTGAAGGCCGCGGAGCTGCACCACGACCTGCATGTGGACGAGCAGCCGGACGACGAGGCGTTCGACGAGTTCGTCATGCACATCGACGGCTACCTGTGCGAGATCAAGGACGTGCAGATCCGCGACGGCCTGCACGTCCTCGGCGGCGGGCCGGTCGGCGAGGCGCGGGTGAACCTGGTGCTGGCCGTGCTGCGCTCCGCTCAGGTGTGGGGCGGCCGGGCGGACGCCCTGCCCGGGCTGCGGGCGGCGCTGGCGTCCTCGTTCGGCCTGGTGGAGAAGGAGCTGCTGGCCGCCCCGGGGGCGGCGCTGGAGGTGCCGCGGGAGCTGACCGCGCTGGCGGACGGACCGGCGAGGACCGCCTCGGACGCCGTGGACCTGCTGGAGGCGCTGTGCCGCGGTCTTGCCGAGGGCATGGAGGCGGCGGGCTGGGCGCCCTCCGCCGCGCCCGGGCTGGTCGAGCGGGTGCTGGGCGGGCGCGAGGTGCCGGACGCGGTGGCGGTGCTGCGGTTCGCGGCCGAGGAGGTGGTGCCGCGGCTGGCGCGCACCACGGACGAGATCGACCACGTGCTGCGGGCGCTGCGCGGCGGCTACGTCCCGGCGGGCCCGTCCGGGTCGCCGACGCGCGGCCTGGTGAACGTGCTGCCGACGGGGCGCAACTTCTACTCGGTGGACCCCAAGGCGATCCCGTCGCGCCTGTCCTGGGAGGTCGGGCAGGCGCTCGCCGACTCCCTGGTGGCCAGGTACCTGCGGGACACCGGCGAGCACCCGAGGTCCGTCGGCCTGACCGTGTGGGGCACCTCGTGCATGCGCACACAGGGCGACGACATCGCCGAGATCCTGGCGCTGCTGGGCTGCCGCCCGGTGTGGGACGACGCCTCGCGGCGGGTGACGGGCTTCGAGATCGTGCCGCTCGAGGAGCTGGGGCGGCCCAGGATCGACGTGACCGTGCGCATCTCCGGCTTCTTCCGCGACGCCTTCCCGCACGTGGTGGCGCTGGTGGACGACGCGGTGCGGGCCGTCGCCGACCTCGACGAGCCCGCCGACCGCAACTTCGTGCGGGCGCACGTGGAGCAGGACACGGCGGAGCACGGCGACCGGCGCCGCGCCACGGCCCGCGTCTTCGGCTCCAAGCCGGGCGCGTACGGCGCGGGCCTGCTGCCCCTGATCGACGCGCGGAACTGGCGCTCGGACGCCGACCTGGCCGAGGTGTACGCGGTGTGGGGCGGCTACGCGTACGGGCGGGGCCTGGACGGGCGCGCGGCGCGGGGCGACATGGAGACGGCGTTCCGGCGCATCCAGGTGGCCGCGAAGAACGTGGACACCAGGGAGCACGACATCGCGGACGCCGACGACTACTTCCAGTACCACGGCGGGATGGTCGCCATGGTGCGGCACCTGACGGGCGCCAACCCGGAGGCGTACGTCGGGGACAGCGCGACCCCGGACCAGGTCAGGACGCGGACGCTGGGCGAGGAGACGCACCGGGTGTTCCGGGCGCGGGTGGTGAACCCGCGGTGGATGGCGGCGATGCGGCGCCACGGCTACAAGGGGGCCTTCGAAATGGCCGCCACCGTGGACTACCTGTTCGGCTACGACGCCACCGCCGGGGTCGTGGACGACTGGATGTACGAGCGGCTCGCCGCCGAGTACGTCTTCGACGCGGACAACCAGGACTTCATGCGGAAGTCCAACCCGTGGGCGCTGCGCGGCATCACCGAGCGCCTGCTCGAGGCCGCCGACCGGCAACTGTGGGCGGAGCCGGACCAGGAGACCCTGGAGCGGCTCCGGGAGATCTACCTGGAGCTCGAAGGCGATCTGGAGGGCGACGAGTGACCCCCGTCCGCCCGGTCCGCGCCGCCGTGTCCCGCCGTGCCCGCAACCCCGAGGAGGCCGTGTGAGCACCCCCTACCCCTTCACCGCGATCGTCGGCATGGACGACCTGCGGCTGGCGCTGCTGCTCAACGCCGTCTCCCCGGCGGTCGGCGGCGTGCTGGTGCGCGGGGAGAAGGGCACCGCCAAGTCGACGGCGGTGCGGGCGCTGGCCGCGCTGCTGCCCGAGGTGGACGTGGTGCCCGGCTGCCGCTTCTCCTGCGACCCGGCCGCGCCCGACCCGGGATGCCCCGACGGGCCGCACGAGGCCGGCCCCGGGGCGGCGCGGCCCGCGCGGATGGTGGAGCTGCCCGTCGGCGCGTCGGAGGACCGGCTGGTGGGTGCCCTGGACATCGAGCGGGCGCTCGCGGAGGGCGTGAAGGCGTTCGAGCCGGGGCTGCTGGCGGCGGCGCACCGGGGCGTGCTGTACGTCGACGAGGTCAACCTGCTCCACGACCACCTGGTGGACCTCCTGCTGGACGCCGCCGCCATGGGCGCCTCCTACGTGGAGCGCGAGGGCGTGTCCGTCCGGCACGCCGCCCGCTTTCTCCTGGTGGGGACGATGAACCCGGAGGAGGGGGAGCTGCGGCCCCAGTTGCTCGACCGGTTCGGGCTGACCGTGGAGGTCGCGGCCTCCCGGGACACCGAGGAGCGGGTGGAGGTGGTGCGGCGGCGGCTCGCGTACGACGCGGACCCAGCCGCCTTCGCCGCCCGGTGGGACGGTGCGGAGCGGGCGCTGCGCGAGCGGATCGCGGCGGCGCGGGCGCTGCTGCCGTCGGTGCGGCTCGGGGACCGGGCGCTGCGGCAGATCGCGGCGACCTGCGCGGCCTTCGAGGTGGACGGGTTGCGCGCCGACATCGTGATGGCCCGCACCGCGACCGCGCTCGCCGCGTGGGCGGGGCGGACGGACGTCACCGCGGAGGACGTGCGGCAGGCGGCGCTGCTGGCGCTGCCCCACCGCCGCCGCCGCAACCCGTTCGACGCGCCCGGCCTGGACGAGGACAAGCTCGACCAGACCCTGGAGCAGCACGGCGGCGAGGACGAGGACGACGGCCCCGACCCGGACGGGCCCGGCGGCGGTGGCGGGCGCCCGCCGCGGGACGACGACGGCGGGGGTGACGACGGCCGGGACGACGACGGCGGGGGTGACGACGGCCGGGGCGGCGAGGGCGGCGACGGCGGACCCGGGATCGCCCCGCCCCGGGGCTCCGCGGAGAACGAGGAGCCCGGCGAGGGCCGCGGCGGCTCGGGCGAGCAGCAGCCCGCCAGGGCGGCGGAGCCGTTCCGGGCGCGGGCGCTGACGGTGCCCGGGGTGGGCGAGGGCGCCGCGGGCCGGCGGTCGCGGGCCCGCACCGCGCACGGCAGGACGACCGGCGCCCGGCGCCCCCACGGCCCGCTGACGAAGCTGCACCTGGCGGCGACCGTGCGGGCGGCCGCCCCGCACCAGCGGGCGCGCGGCCGCGGCGGGCCCGGCCTGGTGGTGCGGCGGGACGACCTGCGGGAGGCCGTCCGGGAGGGACGGGAGTCGAACCTCGTCCTGTTCCTGGTGGACGCCTCCGGCTCCATGGCGGCCCGGCAGCGGATGGGCGCCGTCAAGGGCGCGGTGCTGTCGCTGCTGCTCGACGCCTACCAGCGGCGGGACAAGGTCGGTCTGATCACCTTCCGGGGCTCGGGCGCCGAGGTGGCGCTGCCGCCGACGTCGTCGGTGGAGGCGGGCGCGGCGCGCCTGGAGCGACTGCCCACCGGGGGCCGCACCCCACTGGCCGCCGGGCTGCTCAGGGCCCGGGAGGTGCTGCGGGTGGAGCGGCTGCGCGACCCCAGCCGCCGCCCACTGCTGGTCGTGGTGACGGACGGGCGGGCCACGGGCGGGGTGGAGCCCGCGGCCGCGGCGGCGCGCTGCGCGGGGCTGCTGGCCGCCGAGCGGGTGGCGTCCGTGGTGGTGGACTGCGAGTCGGGGCCGGTGCGGCTCGGGCTCGCCGGAGCGCTCGCCGACCGGCTGGGCGGGGTGGCGGTCCGGCTCGAGGAGTTGCGCGCGGAGAGCGTCTCCGCGCTGGTGCATGAGATACGGAGGGCCGCGTAATGCCGCAGGGGAAGCCGGCCGTCGTTCCCAACGACGGCCTGACGACACGCCAGCGCCGCAACCGTCCGCTGCTGGTGGTGCACACCGGCCCGGGCAAGGGCAAGTCCACGGCCGCGTTCGGCCTCGCGCTGCGCGCCTGGAACCAGGGGTGGCCGATCGGGGTGTTCCAGTTCGTCAAGTCCGCCAAGTGGCGGGTCGGCGAGGAGCGCGCGCTGCGGGTGCTGGGCGCCAGCGGAGAGGGCGGCACGGTCGTCTGGCACAAGATGGGCGAGGGCTGGTCGTGGGTGCAGCGCGACATCGCCGACAGCCAGGAGGCGGCCGTCGAGGGCTGGGAGCAGGTCAAGCGGGACCTGGCGGCCGAGACGTACCAACTGTACGTGCTGGACGAGTTCGTGTACCCGATGCGCTGGGGCTGGGTGTCCACCGAGGAGGTCGTCGCGGTGCTGCGGGAGCGCCCCGGCAGCCAGCATGTGGTGATCACCGGTCGGGAGGCCCCGGCCGAGCTGCTGGACGCCGCCGACCTGGTCACCGAGATGGCCAAGGTCAAGCACCCGATGGACGCGGGGCAGAAGGGGCAGAAGGGCATCGAATGGTGACCTCCTCCCCCGGCGCCGTGCCGCGCCTGGTCATCGCCGCGCCCGCCAGCGGAAGCGGCAAGACCACCGTGGCCACCGGTCTGATGGCGGCCTTCGCCGAGCGGGGCCTCGCGGTGTCCGGGCACAAGGTGGGGCCGGACTACATCGACCCGGGCTACCACGCGCTGGCCGTCTCCCGCGGCCCCGGCCGGGCCGGCGCCGGGTCCGGGGGGCGGCCCGGCCGCAACCTGGACGCCTACCTGTGCGGGCCGGAGCGGATGGCGCCGCTGTTCCTGCACGGCGCGGCGGGCGCGGACGTGGCCGTGGTCGAGGGGGTGATGGGCCTGTTCGACGGCGCGGCGGGCCACGGCGAGCTGGCGTCCACGGCGCAGGTCGCCAAGCTGCTGCGCGCCCCGGTGGTGCTGGTGGTGGACGCCTCCTCGCAGTCCCGCTCGGTGGCGGCGCTGGTGCACGGCTTCGCCTCCTGGGATCCGGGGGTGCGGCTGGGCGGGGTGGTGCTGAACCAGGTGGCCTCCGACCGCCACGAGGAACTGCTGCGCGAGGCGCTGGACTGCGCGGGCGTGCCCGTGCTCGGCGCGCTGCGCCGGGAGCGGGCGGTGCACGCCCCGAGCCGCCATCTGGGCCTGGTCCCGGTGGCGGAGCGGCGCGCCGACGCCGTGGAGGCGGTGCGCCGGCTGGCCGAGCGGGTCAGGGCCGGGTGCGACCTGGAGGCGCTGCTGGCCCTGGCGCGCAGCGCGCCCCCGCTGCCGGACGCCCCGTGGGACCCGGTGGCCGAGGTGCGCGGGGCCGCCGGGGCGGGGGCCGCCGCCGCCGAGGGCGGCCCGGCGGCGCGGGCGGCGGAGGGTCCGGCGCGGGGCGGCCCGGTCGGCGAGGGGCCGCGGATCGCGGTGGCGTCCGGGGCCGCGTTCACCTTCTCCTACGCCGAGCACGAGGAGCTGCTGCGGGCGGCGGGCGCCGAGGTGGTGCCCTTCGACCCGCTGCGCGACGAGTCGCTGCCCGAGGGGACCGCCGGCCTGGTGGTCGGCGGGGGCTTCCCCGAGGTGTACGGGCCGGAGCTGTCGGAGAACGCGGCGCTGCGCTCGGCCGTGGCGGGACTCGCCGCCTCGGGGGCGCCCGTGGCCGCCGAGTGTGCCGGGCTGCTGTACCTGGCGCGCTCCCTGGACGGGCGCCCGATGTGCGGGGTGCTGGACGCGGAGGCGCGGATGTCGGAGCGGCTGACGCTGGGGTACCGGGAGGCGGTGGCCGTGGGCGACAGCGCCCTGGCGGCGGCCGGCACGCGGGTGCGCGGGCACGAGTTCCACCGCACGGTGTGCGAGCCGGGCCGGGGCGGGTCGCCGGCGTGGGGTGTGGTGCGCCCGGAGCGCCGCGCCGAGGGCTTCGTCCACGCGGGTGTGCACGCCTCCTATCTGCATGTGCACTGGGCCGCCGCCCCGTCGATGGCGCGGCGCCTGGTGGAGCGGGCCCGCGGGGCCAGGACACGGCCGGAGCCGGTGGGGTCCGGGCGCGGAGCCGGACAGAAGGGCAGGGCCGGCCGATGAGCCGTCTGGTGGGTGTCGGGGTGGGCCCCGGCGATCCCGAGCTGGTGACCGTCAAGGGTGTGCGCGCGCTGCGCGACGCGGATGTCGTGGTGGTGCCCGTGATGGCGCCTCCTCCGGGGGAGAGCGTCGGGGAGCCCGGCCGCGCCGAGGCGACCGTGCTGCACTACGTGGACGCCGCGCGGGTCGTCCGCGTGGTGTTCGCGCTGAACGAGCGCGAGGACCGGGCGCGCCGCGAGGCGGCCTGGGACGCGGCGGGCGAGCGGGTGGCCGGCCTGCTGCGGGAGCACGGCACGGTGGCGTTCGCCACGATCGGCGACCCCAACGTGTACTCCACCTTCACGTATCTGGCGCAGACCGTGGCGGCGCTCGTCCCCGGCCTGGCGGTGGAGACGGTGCCGGGCGTCACCGCGATGCAGGATCTGGCCGCGCGCAGCGGCGCGGTGCTGACCGAGGGCACCGAGCCGCTGACCCTGGTGCCGGTGACGGCGGGCCTGTCCGTGCTGCGGACGGCGCTCGCCGGCCCCGGCACCGTGGTGGCCTACAAGTTCGGGCGCCTGGCCGGGGAGGTGGCGGCCGCGCTGCGCGAGACGGGCCGCACCGAGGGGTCCGTGTGGGGTGCCTCGCTGGGGCTGCCGGAGCAGTCCATCCGCCCGGCCGAGGAGCTCGCCGAGGGGCCGCTGCCCTACCTGTCCACGCTCATCGCTCCCGCTCGACGTGACTTCCGCGGAGGAAAATTGTGAACATCGGCAGGGTCACCTTCGTCGGGGCCGGGCCGGGCGCGCCCGACCTGCTGACCTTCCGCGCCGCCCGGGTGATCGGGGAGGCCGACGTCGTGGTGTGGGCCGCCAGCCTGGTGCGCCCGGAGGTGCTGGAGCACGCCCGGGCGGACGCCGAGGTCGTGGACTCCTCCGCGCTGTCCATGGAGGACGTGCTGGTGATCTACGAGCGCGCCGCGCGGGAGGGGCTTCGGGTGGCGAGGATCCACTCCGGCGACCCTGCCCTGTGGGGCGCGGTGCAGGAGCAGCTCGACCGCTGCCGCGAGCTGGGCCTGGAGACGGAGATCGTGCCGGGCGTCTCCTCCTTCTCCGCCGTCGCCGCTGTCGCCCAGCGGGAGCTGACCATCCCGGAGGTGGCGCAGTCGGTCGTGCTGACCCGGCTCGGCGGGGGCAAGACCCCGATGCCCGAGGGCGAGAGCGTGCGGGAGTTCGCCCGGCACGGGGCCACCATGGCCGTGTTCCTGTCCGCGGCCCGGTCCGGGCAGCTCGCGGAC
Organism: Streptomyces capparidis; assembly: GCF_054782095.1. Classification (NCBI taxonomy): domain Bacteria; kingdom Bacillati; phylum Actinomycetota; class Actinomycetes; order Kitasatosporales; family Streptomycetaceae; genus Streptomyces; species Streptomyces capparidis. The sequence continues at coordinate 14,966 of NZ_BAAGTD010000024.1, forward strand.
GAGCTGCTCGAGGGCGGCTACCGCGAGGACACCCCGGTCGTCGTCGCCCACCAGGTCACCTGGCCGGAGGAGCTGGTGGTGCGCTGCACCGTGGGGACGCTGGAGGAGACCGTGAAGCGGCACCGGCTGTGGAAGCACACGCTCTTCCTCGTCGGGCCCGCGCTCGGCGCGACCGGGACCCGCTCCCACCTCTACCACCCCGGGCACTTCCACGGTTTCCGGCGGGCCGACCCTCGGGCGCGGCGCGCCCTGCGCGAGAACGGTGCCTAGCGCGGTGCCGCCCGCGTCGCCCTGCGGTGGGGCCCCCTCCCCCGCCACCGCCCCTGCCAGCCCTGTCGTCACCGGCCCTGACGTCGCCGGACCGCCCACGAGGAGCCTCAGCGTGATCGGCCTCATAGCAGCCACCGCGGCGGGAGCCGCCGCCCGCGACCGTCTGGCCGCCGCGTGGCCGGCGGAGGCCCGCGTCTACACCGGACCGGTGCGGGAGGCCGTGGCCCGTGCTTTCGCCGAATGCGACGGGCTGGTGTGCTTCCTGGCGACGGGCGCCACGGTGCGGCTGCTCGCCCCGCTGCTCGGCGGCAAGGCGGCGGACCCTGGCGTGGTGTGCGTCGACGAGGCGCAGCAGTACGCGGTGTCCCTGCTGGGCGGCCACGCGGGCGGCGCCAACGAGCTGGCCGAGCGCGTGGCGCAGGTGCTTGGCTGCCGTCCGGTGGTGACCACGGCCACGGACGCGGTGGGCGTGCCCGGCCTCGACACGCTCGGCCTGCCGGTGGAGGGCGCGGTCGCGGCCGTCTCGCGGGCCGTGCTGGACGGCGCCCCCGTCGTCCTGGAGGCGGACGCGGTCTGGCCGCTTCCGGCCCTGCCGCCGCATGTGCGTCCCGCGCGGGACCTGCCGCCCGTCGAGGCGGACGGTGACGCGGTGGACGGCGTGGTCGAGTCGAGTCGTCATGATTCCCCCCGTGGTGATTCCCACCCCGATGATCTGCGTGTGCATCACGCTTCGTCACCAGCCATAGCCACAGGGTCACAGGATGTGCAAGACTTGGTCGCGGACAGTGACGAGCGGGCCGTGGCGAGCGGCGGCGAGGGGGGTGGTGTGCGCGTGGCCAGGCTGCTGGTGACCGACCGTGCGGTGCCGCTGGACGGGCGCACCGCGGTGCTGCGGCCGCCCTCGCTCGTGGTGGGGGTGGGGGCCAGCAGGGGCGTGCCCACGGAGGAGGTGCTCGACCTGATCGGGCACACGCTCGCCGACGCGGGTCTGTCCCCCGCGTCCGTGGCGGCGCTGGCGTCGGTGGACGCCAAGGCGGACGAGGCGGGCCTGGTCGAGGCGGCCGAGCGGCTGGGGGTGCCCCTGGTGACGTTCCCCGCGGAGGCGCTCGCTCGGGTGGCCGTGCCCAATCCCTCGGCGGCGCCGCTGTCGGCCGTCGGCACGCCGAGCGTGGCGGAGGCCGCCGCCCTGCTCGCGGCGGAGGGCGGTGCGCCGCAGAACGAGGAGCCCGGGCCGGAGGGGGACGCGGCCGCGCCCGCCCGGCGGCCCGGGTCCGCGCTGGTCGTGCCCAAGCGCAAGTCGTCGCCCTCCGGCCGGCCCGCGATGTGCACCGTCGCCGTGGCCCGCCGCCGCCCCCGCGGGCGCCTGGCCGTCGTGGGGCTCGGCCCCGGCGCCCGCGACCTGCTCACTCCCCGGGCGCGCGAGGAGCTGCGCCGCGCCTCCGTGGTGGTCGGCCTCGACCAGTACGTCGACCAGATCCGGGACCTGCTGCGCCCCGGCACCCGGATCCTGGAGAGCGGCCTCGGCGCGGAGGAGGCCCGGGCCCGCGCCGCCGTCGCGGAGGCCCGCGCGGGGCACGCCGTCGCCCTGATCGGCAGCGGCGACGCCGGGGTGTACGCCATGGCCTCCCCCGCGCTCGCCGAGGCGGGCGCCGACATCGACGTCGTCGGTGTCCCCGGGGTCACCGCCGCGCTGGCCGCGGGCGCGCTCCTCGGCGCGCCGCTCGGCCACGACCACGTCGCGATCAGCCTGTCCGACCTCCACACCCCGTGGGAGGTGATCGAGCGCCGGGTGCGCGCGGCCGCCGAGGCCGACCTGGTGGTGACGTTCTACAATCCGCGCAGCCGGGGCCGCGACTGGCAGTTGCCCAAGGCCCTGGCGCTCCTCGCGGGTCACCGGCCCGGCACCACCCCCGTCGGGATCGTGCGCGCCGCGTCCCGGCCCGGCCAGTGGCACACCGTCACCACCCTGGCCGAGATCGACCCGGCGGCGGTGGACATGATGACCGTGGTGATCGTCGGCAACTCCGCCACCCGGACCGTCGCCGGCCGCATGGTCACCCCGCGGGGCTACCGATGGCAGCACCCGGCCCCGTCCGCACCCAGCAAGGAGACCCAGCAGTGACCCTGCCCACCCCGTCCACCCAGCCCGCTCTGCTGCTCGTCGGACACGGCACGCGTGACGAGGCCGGGGCCGACGACTTCCGGGCGTTCGTCGCCCAGCTCGCCGAGCGGCACCCCGGCATCCCGGTGGGCGGCGGCTTCATCGAGCTGTCCCCGCCGCCGCTGGCGGACGCCGTGGCCGGTCTCGTGGAGCGCGGGGTGCGGAGCTTCGCGGCCGTGCCTCTGGTCCTGGTCTCGGCCGGGCACGCCAAGGGTGACATCCCGGCCGCGCTGGCCCGCGAGGAGCAGCGCCACCCCGGCACCGCCTACGCCTACGGCCGCCCCCTCGGCCCGCACCCCGCGCTGCTGACGGTGCTCGAACGCCGCATCGACGCCGTCCTGGGCGAGCGCCGCTCCCCGGCGGACCGGGCGGACACCACGGTGCTGCTGGTCGGCCGCGGCTCGACCGACCCGGACGCCAACGCCGAGGTGCACAAGGTGGCCCGGCTGCTGTGGGAGGGCCGGGGGCTCGCGGGAGTGGAGACGGCCTTCGTGTCGCTGGCCGCGCCGGACGTCCCGGCCGGTCTGGAGCGCTGCCGCAGGCTGGGCGCCAAGCGGATCGTCGTCCTGCCCTACTTCCTGTTCACCGGGGTGCTGCCGGACCGGGTCGTCGCGCAGGCGGAGGGCTGGGCCGACGCCCACCCGGAGCTGGACGTGCGCTGCGCGGACGTGCTCGGCGCCACGGAGGAGCTGGCCGACCTGGTGATGGAGCGCTACCACGAGGCGCTCAGGGGCGACCTGCGCATGAACTGCGACAGTTGCGTCTACCGGGTCAAGATGCCCGGATTCGAGGACCGGGTCGGCGTGCCGCAGCAGCCCCACCACCACCCGGACGACCCGGCGGACGGCCACCACCATCACCACGGCCACCACCATGCGCACACCCACTGAGCCGGCGCGCACCATGCCTCCGCGGCCGGGCGGAGGCAACGACGAGGAGGTGGACCTGCGCCACCACGGCGACGCGGAGGTCCGGACCGGCCTGGTGGACCTGGCCGTCAACGTGCGGTGGGGCACCCCGCCGCCGTGGCTGAAGCGGCGTCTGGCGGCGTCGCTGGAGCACCTGGCCGCCTATCCGGACGGGCGGGCGGCCCGGCGGGCGGTGGCCGCCCGGCACGGCCTCGCGGACGCCGAGGTGCTGCTGACGGCGGGTGCCGCCGAGTCGTTCGTCCTGCTCGCCCGGGCGCTGCGGCCGCGTCTCGCGGTGGTGGTGCACCCCCAGTTCACCGAGCCGGAGGCGGCGCTGCGGGACGCGGGGCACCCGGTGCGGCGGGTGCTGCTCGCCGCGCGCGACGGCTTCCGGCTGACACGGGCGGCCCGGGACGCCGTGCCCGAGGAGGCCGACCTGGTGGTGGTCGGCAACCCCACCAACCCCACCTCGGTGCTGCACCCCGCCGAGGAGATCGCCGCCCTGGCCAGGCCCGGCCGGGTCCTGGTGGTGGACGAGGCGTTCATGGACGCGGTGCCCGGCGAGGCCGGGTCGCTGGCCGGGCGCCGGGACGTCCCCGGCCTGGTGGTGCTGCGCAGCCTGACCAAGACGTGGGGCCTGGCGGGGCTGCGGGTCGGCTACCTCCTCGCGGACGCGGAGACGGTCGCCCGGCTGGAGCGCGCCCAGCCGCTGTGGCCGGTGTCCGCGCCCGGGCTCGCCGCGGTGGAGGCCTGCTGCTCCCCCGCGGCCCTGGCCGAGGCGGAGCAGGCGGCGCGGCGGCTGACGGTGGACCGGGCTCATCTGCTCGATCTGCTGGGCCGGTTGCCCGGGGTGAGCGTGGCCGGGGCGCCGGCGGCCTCCTTCGTGCTGGTGCGGGTGGAGGGGGGTGCGCGGGCACGGGAGCGGCTGCGGGAGCGGGGCTTCGCGGTGCGCAGGGGGGACACCTTCCCCGGTCTCGGCGGCGACTGGCTGCGGATCGCGGTGCGGGACCGGGCGACCAGCGACCGCTTCACGGCGGCGCTCGCGGACGTGCTGGCGCGGCGCGAGGGCTGAGGCGCCGGGGCCGAGGCGGCGCGAGGGCCGAGGCGGCGCTCCCCGAGGAGTCGTCGCCGGTGCCGGGTCGGGAGCGGGCGGCGCCGGGGACGCGGCGCGGCACCCGCGGGCGCGGGTGCGGGTGCCGGCGTGCGGCCGGGCGGGGCGAGGGCGGCCCTGGGGTGCGGGGCACCCGCGGCGGGCCGCCCGGGGCGCGGAGTCAGGAGACGCCCAGTGCCTGGATGTCGATGCCGCCGAGGGAGCTGTGGATGTAGGCGTTGGTCAGCCTGGTGCCGCGCAGGTTCACCTGGCGGTCGTGGATCAGCGGCACCAGGACGGACTCGTACATCAATGCCTCGTCCACCTCCTGCCACTTCCGCTCGGCCGCCTCCTCGTCCTGCTCGCGGGCGGCCTCGTCCATGTCCGCCTCGATGTCCCAGGCGTAGAGGCCCGAGTAGTTGTAGTCGGCGTCCTTGCGGACCAGCGGGGACAGGAGGCCGGAGGGGGTGGGCCAGTCGGAGGCCCAGCCGGTGAGGATGATGCCCCACTTGTTCTTCCTGACCGTGTCCCGGTTCCTGATCTGCTCGTAGAACTTGCCGAGCTCGATCAGCTCGGTGTCGGCCTTGATGCCCACCTCCTTCAGGCTCGCCTCGAGCGCCTCGAGGACCTGGCGGTTGCGGGCGATGTCGGCCGCGACGATCTTGGTGGTGAAGCCCTTCTTCTTGCCGCAGGCGTCGAGGTTCTGCCGCGCGGCGTCGGGGTTGGCGCCGGTCTTGGTCCCGAAGGGGTCCAGCGTGCTGTCGTACCCGGGCATGTTGGGCGGGATCATGCCGGTGGCCACTTCGCCGCCCGCGGTGGCGCCGCCGTGGATCGTCTGGATCGCCTTCTTGTCGACGGCGGCGTGGACCGCGCGGCGGCAACTGCGGTTGTCGAAGGGCGCGACCGTCTGCTGGAGGCTCAGGTAGCGCACGCTGCCGGTGAACGCCGCGTCGGCCCGCGACTTCAGGTCCGAGTCGGCCATGACCCGCGCCCGGGCGGCGTCGGCAAGGCCGAGCTGGCTGGCGTCCAGGTCCGCCTCGCCGTCGAGCAGCGCCCGGTCCACCTGCTCCTGGGTGCCGTGGACCTCGAGTTCGATCCGGTCGGGCAGCGCGGTGCGGATGGTGTCGGTGCCGGAGGCCCACTGGTCGTTGCGGACCAGGGTCAGCGAGTCGCCCCGGTACTCCTCCGCCAGCTTGTAGGGGCCGCTGGCCACCGGCTTCTCGTGGTACTTGTCCTTGGTGTCCGCCTCCTTGGGCACGGGGGAGGCGGCGGGCATCGACAGGAAGAACAGGAAGTCGGGGTTGGGCTTCTCCAGCTTGAAGACGATCCTGTCATCGCTCGGCGTGAGGATGGAGCGCAGGCCGGTTCGGCTCTTGTCCTTGTAGGGACCCGGGTACTTCTGGCCCTGGTCCAGCGCGTCCACCAGGTGGGAGGGGCCGGTGTTGTACACGTCGCGGGCGAAGGAGCGCTCGATGCCGTACTTGATGTCGTGGGAGGTGATCTCCCGGCCGTCCTCGAAGCGCAGCCCGCCCTTGAGGGTGAACTCGTAGGTCTTCCCGTCGTCGCTGACCGTTCCGGTGGAGGTGGCCAGGTCGGGGACCAGCTTCGTCCCCGCCTTGCCCGGCTGAGGCGCGTAGTCCACCAGTTTGCGCAGGAACACCCGCTGGAGGTTCCACGCCATGGTGGTGTACGAGGCGGCCGGGTCCAGCGAGTCGGGGGCGTAGGGGGCGGCGAGCCTGAGGGTGCCGCCCTTCTTCCCGGACGGGTTGACGGCCCCGTTGAGGGCCCCGTCGAAACCGCTGGCAACGGGGCGGGTGTCCACCAGGGACGTGGGCTTGGGAGTCGGCGAGGTGGTGGGGTCGGTCTTGCGCCTGCCCTCCTCGCCGAAGGGGTCGAGCAGGACGGCGGTCGCGACCAGGGTTCCGGCGACCGCGACGGCCGTGCCCGCGAGCAGCCAGTTCCGGCCGCGCCCGCGACCGCCCGGGGCCGGGGCGGCGGGCGGGGTGGCCGGGGGGAAGGCGGGCGGAGGCGCGGGGGGCGGGGCGGTCCACGGCCCGGACTGGTAGGGGCCGGGCGACGGCTGCGGGACGGGGTAGGGCGCGGGCTGCGAGGGGCCGAACCCCTGGACGGGCGGCGCCGGCTGGTGCGGCGACGGCGGGGACGGCCGGAGCTGCGGCGGGGCCGGCTGGTGGTCGGCGGGCTGGTGGTCGGCGAGCTGGGGTTCGGCGGGCTGGGGGAACGCGGAGGCCGCGGCGGGGCCGCCGCCCTTGATGAAGGTGAAGCCGGTGCGGGGGTCGTCGTCGGCCGGTGCGGCGGGGGCCGCGTCGCCGCTCCGGGCGGGCGGGAGGGCGTCGGCGGGCGGGGCGGTCCTGGGCGGGGCGTCGCGCGGCTGGGGGCCGGCGAGGAGGAAGTCGCCCGCCTCCGGGGCGGGGTCGGGCCCCGGGGTGCCGCCGGTCGCGGGCGCGGACGGTTCGGCGGCCGCGGCGGAGGGGGCCGGTTCGGGGGCGGGCGCGGCGGACGGCACGGGTTCCGCGGCCGGGGCCGGGACCGCCGCGGGGGCGGCCTGGACGAGGGGGCGGGGCGGGGCGTCGACCCGGGTGTGCAGCCACTCGCGCAGGACGTCCCGCATCGACGCGGCGTCCTGCGGGCGGTCGTCGGGGTTCTTGGCGAGGGCGGCCAGCACCACCTCGTCCAGTTCCCCGGGCACCTCGGGGTTGCGCCGCGACGGCTTGGGCGGGGCCTCGTGGACGTGCCCGTACATGATGTTCAGCGCGGATTCCCCGGTGAACGGCACGGAGGCGGTGAGCAGTTGGGTGAGCATGCAGCCCGCCGCGTACACGTCGCTGCGCGCGTCCACCGTCCGGCCCAGCACCTGCTCCGGGGACATGTAGCCGGGGGTGCCCACGGCGAAGCCGGTGACCGTGAGGGTGGTGGCGTCCACGACCCGGGCGATGCCGAAGTCGGCGACCTTCACCGCGCCGGACTTGGTGATCATCACATTGGACGGCTTCACGTCGCGGTGGACGGTGCCGCGGGAGTGGGCGTGGGCCAGCGCGTCGAGCACGTCGCAGGTGATCTGCACGGCGCGCACCGGGTCGAGCGGGGCCTCCGCCTTCACCAGCCGTTCCAGCGTGGAGCCGTCGATGTACTCCATCACCAGGTAGGGCACGATGTCGTCCCCGTCGCGCACCTCGTCCTGGTCGTGGACGGTGACGATGCCGGGGTGGTTCAGCGACGCGGCGGCGCGGGCCTCCCGCAGGAAGCGGTGGCGCGCCTCGGCGTCGCGGGCCAGCTCCCGGTGCAGCGTCTTGACGGCGACGACCCGGCCGAGACGGGTGTCGCGGGCACGGTGCACCCGGGCCATGCCGCCTGAGCCCAACTGCTCCTGGAGCTCGTAGCGCGACCCGAAAAGCGCCCCTGCCATTCCCCGCCCCCGAGACCACGTGCCGCGTCCCGCGGCGCCCGCCAACTCTCCGGTGCCCGGCGCGCCTCGGCGCCGCGACATCGGGGACAGCGTAGTCCGTGCGCCCCCGCCCCCGCTCCCGGCATCGGCTCTCGGCAACGGTGCGCGGGGCGGTGCCGCGCGGGACGGGGCGGGGCCGCGCGCCGGAGGTTCCCGCGCTCGGGGCGCAGCGCCGGGGCCGGCGTGGAAGCGGGGGTGGTGCCGACAAGGCACCACCCCCGCGTGACGGGTCGCCGCCGTCCCGACGGCAGGCCGGAACGGGCGGCGGCCGGTCAGCCGGCCGGTTCAGCCGGCCGGTCGGCCGGGCGGACCGGCGGGCCGGCTGCCGTCCGGTGTCAGCTCTCGGCCGAGGAGGACCTGCGGCGCAGGAACACCAGCAGCCCGCCGCCCGCGAGCAGGGCGGTGCCGACGCCGGCGATGGCGATGGTGGTGCCGCCGCCCGTCTCGGCCAGGTTGCCGCCCTTGTCGTCCTCTCCGGACTGGGAGCCGCCGTCCTTGCCGCCCTCGGTGGCCGACCCGGCGGAGGCGCCGCCCTTGTCGTTGCCGTCGCCGGGGGCGCCGGAGGCGGAGGAGCCGCCGGTGCTGGGGCTCGGGGACCCAGAACCGCCGTTGTCCGCGCCGCCGTCGCCGCCGGAGCCGCCGCTGCCACCGGTCCCGGCGGTCCCGCCGGTGCCGGCCGTACCACCGGTGCCGCCGGTGCCGGCCGTGCCGCCGGTCCCACCGGTGCCACTGGTGCCGCCCGTGCCGCCGGTGTCCCCGCCGGTGGGCGTGGCGCAGGCGGCCTTGGCGATGGCGATCTCGCCGTTCACCGCGGCGACGTTCAGGTCGCGCGGCTCGACGTCCACGTGCAGCTTCAGCGCCGTGGCGGCGGCCGTCCTCGCGGTGGTGGTCTCCTCGCGCAGGTCGAGCCGCACCTTGCCGACCTCGGTGACGTCGACGGTGACGCTGCCCTTGGCGTCCAGCGCGACGGTCTTGCCGAGCACCTGGACGGTCCCGGGGAGGGTGGTGCTCGCCACCGGGGCCTTGCCCACGGCGCAGGTGGCCTTGGAGGTGATGAGCTGCGCGGTGAGCAGCGGGGTGCGGGACAGGCCCGGCAGGTGGACCTTGGCGCCGACGACGCGGGCGTAGCCCTCGGTCTTCTTGCCCTCCGTGACCGCCTTGGACGTGGCCGCGTCGGCCCGCACGATCTCGACCGGCGCACTCCCGTCCATGTTCTTGACCCGCGCGCTGAGCACGGTGTTGCTGCTGCTGTGCGGCGCGCTGACCTCGTTGAGGGCGAGGTTCAGCGGGACGTTCGCGCTTCCCTTCAGCGCCGCGACGTTCAGATCGACACGCGCGGTGACCGCGGACGCCGCGCCGCCGTTACCGCCCGCGGCGTGGGCCGGGGCCATGGGCCCCGTCACCGTCGCCGCCACCACGGCCGCGGCGACGCCGATGAGCGACGCCGGGCGTGCGGGCATGCCGAAGACATTCTTGTACACCTGAGTAACCCCCACATCGGGATGGGAGTCGCGACCCGCGTTCCCGTGGGAAACGCGTCGGTCGCGACCTCGACCCCGCTATGTTCCATGGAGTCGCACCGAAGATGTGAAAACCCGATGCTGTTTCATTCCAATGGGTGGTTTGATTATCAGCGTTCGATTCTCTTGCCACATCAGTTCGCCGGGATCTCGGGGGTCCCGTGGGCGCGGCCGTAACCGAACGGGCCCGGCGTCGTTGGGTATGAGGCGCCCGAGACCAGGCCGGGATCATGCCCTGGGCCGGGTGGGAGGCGACGCCGGAGCGGGAGCGGCGTCGGCCACGCGGGCGGCGCACGACGGCGCGTCCGCGGGGTGCGGGGGCGCGCGGAGGAATTGCGGGGGAATTCGGCAGCCGCCGCCGGGGAAACCGGTGGGCGGAATTTTCCCATGCCCTGAAATGGCGGAGCGGGCGGCGGCCGGAAATGGAGGAATTCCGGTGGGGCGGGGCGGAAGAGCGGCGAGCGGGCGAATGGGCGGGGGTGCCGCGTTTCCCGGAGCGCCCTACTTGGAGGAGACGATCCGGCCGCGCAGCACCACGAGCCGGGGCGCGGCCAGGACCCGGACATCCGCGCGCGGGTCCTCGTCGTAGACGACCAGGTCCGCGCTCGCCCCCTCGGTGAGCCCCTCCCTGCCCAGCCAGGACCGCGCGCCCCAGGCCGTCGCCGACAGCGCCTCCACCGGCGTCAGCCCGGCCCGGACCAGTTCGGCCACCTCCTGCGCGACCAGGCCGTGCGCCAGCGAACCGCCCGCGTCCGTGCCGACGTACACCGCGACGCCCGCGTCGTGGGCGGCGCGCACGGTGTCGTAGCGGCGCTCCCACAGCCGCCGCATGTGCGCGGCGTACGCCGGGAACTTCGCCTCGGCCGAGGAGGCGATGCCGGGGAAGGTGGCGATGTTGACCAGGGTCGGCACGATGGCGACGCCGTGGCGGGCGAACAGCGGGATCGTCTCCTCCGTCAGCCCCGTGGCGTGCTCCACGCAGTCGATGCCCGCCTCCACCAGCGGGGCGAGCGACTCCTCGGCGAAGCAGTGCGCGGTCACCCGCGCGCCCTCCTCGTGGGCGGCGGCGATCGCCGGCGCCAGCACCTCCTCGGGCCAGCACAGGCCGAGGTCGCCGCGCTCGCGGTCGATCCAGTCGCCGACGAGCTTCACCCAGCCGTCGCCGCGCCGCGCCTGGCGGCGGATCTCGTCGACCAGGTCGGCGGGCTCGATCTCGTTGGCGTAGTTGCGCAGGTAGCGGCGGGTGCGGGCGATGTGGCGGCCGGCGCGGACGATCCGCGGGAGGTCCTCCCGGTCGTCGACCCAGCGGGTGTCGGAGGCCGAGCCCGCGTCGCGCAGCAGCAGCGCGCCCGCGTCCCGGTCGGCCAGCGCCTGCCGCTCCGCGGTGCCGGCGTCCACCGGCCCGTCGGGGCCGAGCCCCACGTGGCAGTGGGCGTCCACGAGACCGGGCAGCACCCACCCCCGGACGGTGCGCACCTCCGCCCCGCTCACCGGAGGCGTGTACGTGATCCGGCCCCCGACCACCCACAGCTCGTCCCGCACGTCCTCGGGGCCGACCAGGACGCGCCCCCGGACGCGCAACACCGCGTGATCACCCATGCCCGCACGATACGCCCAGGGCCGGGGCCGCCCGCTCGGGGACGGGTCGCCCGGCGGCCCCCCTCCGCCCGGGCGCGTCCCCGGGTCAGGGGCCGCCTCCCGCCGGGGTGTCCTCCGTCTCGGCCAGCGCCTCGGCGAAGGCGCGAACCCGGGCCGTCTCGTGGTCGCGGTGCCACACCAGGGCCAGCGCGGACGGGGGCAGACCGGTGACGGGGACGCGGGCCAGCGCGCCGCGCCCGTGGTGCTCGGCGGACGGGCGGCACAGCAGCAGCGCCCCCCGGTCCGCCGCGGCCAGGGCGAGGCCCTCGTGCAGGGTGCCGGCGACGGGGCCCGCGGGGATCGGGCGGCCACGCGGGGTGCTGCGGGGCGCCATGGCGGCGCGCCAGTAGGCGGGCGCGGGGCCGTCCACGCCGATCAGCGCGCAGTCGGCGAGCTCCTCCGCGTCGATCACGGAGCGGGCGGCGAACGGGTGGCGCGCCGAGACGGCGAGGGTCTGCGGCTGCCGGGAGAAGACGGCGCCCACCACCAGGTCGTCCTCCTCGACCGGCGCCAGGACCACGGCCAGGTCGGCCTCGCCGCGGCGCAGGGCGCCGAACGGGTCGCCCCACGGCAGCTCCACCAGGCGGGTGGCGCAGCCCGGGTGCCGCTCCTGGAACCGGGCCACGGCGCCGGTGACCCGGTCGTGGGCGGTGCCCTGGAAGCCGACCCGCAGGGTGCCCTCCACCCCGCGGGCGGCGGAGCGCGCGCCGTCCACCACGGCGCGCAGGGTGCCGTAGGCGGGCGCGAGCTCGGCGAGGAAGCGCTCGCCGAGCGGGGTGAGCCGCACCCGGCGGCTGGTGCGCTCGACCAGGCGGGCGCCGATCCGGCTCTCCAGCGAGCGCACGAGCTGGCTCACCCGGCTCTGGGAGAGGTACAGCCGCTCCCCGGTGCGGCCGAAGTGCAGCTCCTCGGCGAGTACCAGGAAGCACTCCAGCTCCCGCAGGTCCAGGCTGCCGTTCATGCCGCGCCGCTCCCTCCCGCCGTGGTCCCGGCGCTCCCGTCCTGACGCCGCGGTCCCGCGGGCGCCGTCCCCAGGCCGCGGTTGGGGACCTCCGTTCCGACGTCCCCGTCGCGGGCGCCGCGCCTCCGGCGCCCTCGTCCCGGCGCACCCGTCCCGGCGCCCTCGTCCCGGGCCCACCGTCCCGGTGCCCGGGTCCCCCGCCGTCCGGCGGATCGATGAGCCCTGCTCATGGAAGCATGAGAGAACGACCGTTGTTCCCGCCGGGGCCCGGCGGTTGCCTGGGACGCATGACCGAGACAGCGCTGAACAGGGACGTTCCCTCCCGCTCCGCCGGCGACCGCTCCCCCCGCGGCCCCGCCCGGCCGTCCTCCGCGCGGCGGGGCTGGGCCGCGGTGGGGGCGCTCGCCGCGGCCACGTTCACGGTGGTGACCTCCGAGATGCTGCCGGTGGGGCTGCTCACGCCGGTCGGCGCCGCGCTGGGCGTGAGCGAGGGCACGGCCGGGCTCGCGCTGACCGTGACGGGCCTGGTGGCGGCGGTGGCCGCGCCGCTGGTGGCGCCGGCCGCGCGGCGACTGGACCGGCGGGTGGTGCTGTGGGCGCTGATGCTGGTGCTCGCGGCCGGGAACCTGCTGGCGGCGTGGGCGCCGCACGTCGCGGTGCTGATGGCCGGGCGGGTGCTGGTCGGCGCGGGCATGGGCGGGGTGTGGGCGGTGGCGGCGCCGCTGGCGGCGCGGCTGGTGCCGTCGCGGTCGGCGGGCGCCGCCACATCGGTGGTGTTCAGCGGGATCGCCGTCGCGTCGGTCCTCGGTGTGCCCGCCGGGACGTGGCTGGGCGAGGCGGTCGGGTGGCGGGCGGCGTTCGCGGCGGCCGGGCTGCTGGCCGTGGCGGTCGCGGGCGCGCTCGCGGCGCTGCTGCCGCGACTGCCGGTGGAGCGCGCGGTGCGGCTCGGCGGGGTGGCGCGGCTGTCCCGGGAGCGGGCCGTGCGGATCGGTCTTGTGGTGCTGGCGCTGCTGGTGACCGGGCACTTCGCGGCGTACACCTATGTGCGTCCCGTGCTGGAGGGAACGTCGGGCGCGGACGCGGAGGCCGTGGGGGCGCTGCTGCTGGGGTACGGGGTGGCGGGGGTGGCCGGGACCTTCCTCGGCGGGGCGGGGGCGGCGCGGTCGCCGTGGGCCACGCTGCTGGTGATCAGCGGGGTGCTGGGGGCGGCGGTGCTGCTGGTGCCGGCCGGCGGCGGGTCGGTGGCGGGCGGCGCGGTGCTGCTGGTGGTGTGGGGGCTGGCGTACGGCGGGGTGTCGGTGGCGGCCCAGGGGTGGCTGGCCGCGGCGGCGCCCTCCGCCCGCGAGGGGGCGTCGGCGCTGTTCGTGGGGGTGTTCAACCTGTCGATCGCGCTGGGGGCGCTGGCGGGCGGGTGGACGGTGGACCGGCTGGGGCTCGACGCGGTGATGTGGGCCGGGGGCGGGCTGGTGGCCGCGGCGTGGGCGGTGCTGGTGCTCGGCCGGGGTGCGGCCGGCCCCGGTGGCGCCGGGGCCGGCCGCACCCGTTGAGCTCACAGGTCCCGGAGCAGCCCGCGCAGGACGGCCTCGTCGTGCGGCGCCCCGGCCGCCGGGGCGTGCTCGGTGACGGTCAGCCCCGCCAGGCGGAACCGTTCCGCCAGGGCCCGCAGCGCGGCGCCGAGGCGGTCGGGCGGCAGGCCGTCGGGCTCCGGGTAGCACACGCCGGCGAAGTGCCCGGGGTCCAGCACGTCCAGGTCCACGTGGACGTGCACATGGCCGGCGCCGGTGGCCTCGACCGCGGCGAGCAGGCGCCCGGGGTCGGCGAGCTCCGCCGCGGGCAGGACGGGCACCGCCTCCGCCCGGATGAACTCCCGCTCCGCGGGGTCGAGGGCGCGGGTGCCGGCGAGGACCAGCTTCCGGGCGGACAGGCGCTCCGGCGGCGCGGGCAGCAGCGGCGCCGGGCCCTCACCGAGCAGGGTGCGCAGGACCATGCCGTGGAAGCCGCCGGAGGGCGAGCTGCGCGGGGTGTTGAGGTCGGCGTGCGCGTCGAACCAGACGACGGCCAGGTCGTCGCCGTGGCGGGCGACGGCCCGGCCCACGGGCGCCAGGTCCACGCCGCAGTCGCCGCCCAGGACCAGCGGCGGGGCGTCGCCGTGGCGGGCCAGCGCCCGGCGGACGGCGTCGCGGGAGCGGGTGAGGACGTCGAGGTGGCGCACGCCGTCCTCGGCGCGGCCGGGTCCGGGGTCGATGTCCACGACGGTGCGCCGGGCGGGGCCGAGCAGGTCGGCCAGGCGGTGGGCGCCTTCGGCGAGCAGCTCGGCGTCCGGTGCGGCCGAGCCCTGCCACTGGGGGACGACGAGGGCGGTGTCCGGGGCGGTCATGTGGTGTACTCCGCGTTGACGTGGACGTATCCGGCGGACAGGTCGCAGCCGTAGACGGTGGCCTCGCCGCCGCCGAGCCCGAGGTCGACGGTGATGCCGACCTCGTCCTGCCGCATCAGCGCGGTCAGCCGGGCCAGGAGGGCGTCGTCGGGTTCCCGCGGGTGGACCTCGGTGTCGCCGAAGCGGACGGTGACGCGGCCGGGGTCGATGCCGGTCTCGCCGGTGTTCTTGCCGACGGCCATCAGGACCCGGCCCCAGTTGGGGTCGGCGCCGTGCACGGCCGTCTTGACCAGCGGGGAGTTCACCACGCTCTTGGCGATCCGCCTGGCCTGCGCGGCGTCGGCGGCCCGGCGCACCGTGACCTGGAGGAGTTTGGTGGCGCCCTCCCCGTCGCGGGCCATCTGCCGGGTGAGGTCCAGGCACAGTCCGGCGAGGGCCGCGGCGAACTCGTCCTCGTCGACCGGGCCGGCGGCGCCGTTGGCGATGGCCGCCACGGTGTCGGAGGTGGAGGTGTCGGTGTCCACGCTCAGGCAGTGGAAGCTGCGGTCCACGGCGGCGCGCAGGGCGCGGTCCAGGGTGTCCGGGGCCACCTCGGCGTCGGTGAGGACGTAGGCCAGCATCGTGGCCATGTCGGGTTCGAGCATGCCGACGCCCTTGGCGACGGCGACCAGGCGGGCGCCGCCGACCGTGCGCTCGGCGGTCTTCGGGCGGGTGTCGGTGGTCATCATGGCGCGGGCGACGTCCAGCGGCGCGGCCCGGAAGGCGTCCGGGCCGCGCGCCGCGGCGGCGTCGAGGTGGGCGCGGACGGCGGGCATGGGCAGCGGGCGGCCGATGACGCCGGTGGAGCCGAGCAGCACCTGCCGCGCGGGGACGCCCAGGATCGCGGCGACGCGGCGGACGACCTCGGCGGCGTTCTCCTCGCCCTGGCGTCCGGTGGCGACGTTGGCGTTCTGGGCGAGGGTGGCGACGGCGCGCAGGTCCCGCCCGGCGGCGTGGGCGCGGCCGAGGCGCACGGCGGGTCCGGCGAAGAGGCTGCGGGTGAACATGGCGGCGCTGACGGCGGGGCGGTCGGAGGCGACCACGGAGACGTCGTCGCCGTGCTCGCGCAGGCCGGCGTGCCCGGTGTGGGCGCGGAATCCGGTGGGCCAGGCGGGGGGAGGGTGATGGCGCCCCCCGAGCGTTGCATGATCATGCGACATGCGGAATATGTTTTCAGGAGGGCGTGGGGCTGTCCAGCGGTTTTCCGCGGGCCGGGGCGCGGAGGGCCGCGGAGTATTCCGGAGGGCGCGCCGTTGACGAAAGGCGTGGACGAGCTCGGCGGGGGTGTCACCGCGGTCCCGGGACGGCGGCGCCGGCACCGCCGAGCCGCGCGGCGGGCCGGTGCGCGGGTACGGCGAAGGGCCCGGCGCACAGGGGACGCCGGGCCCTTCGGGTGTCGCGGGGCGGGTCAGCCCTTGGCGGGCACCTCCAGCCGTCCGTCCACCCGGCGCGGCAGGTTGAGCGGGTTGTCGTCCCGCAGGGCCGGGGGCAGCAGGGCCGGCGGGGTGTCCTGGTAGGCCACCGGGCGCAGCCAGCGCTCGATGGCGGTGCCGCCGACCGAGGTGGTGTGGGTGGTGGTGGCCGGGTAGGGGCCGCCGTGGTGCTGGGCGGAGGCGACGGCCACGCCGGTGGGCCAGCCGTTGACCAGGATGCGCCCGGCGAGCGGGGTGAGCTCGGCGAGCAGGCGGGCGGCCTCGCCCTCGGAGTCGCCGGACTCGGCGGGGGCCAGGTGCACGGTCGCGGTGAGGTTGCCGGGCAGGCGGGACAGCAGCGCGGAGATCTCCGAGGTGTCCTTGTAGCGGGCGACCACGGTGACCGGTCCGAAGCACTCCTCGAGCAGCACCTGGTGCTCCTCGGAGGTGGTGAGGCGCTCGGCGGGGACGGTGAGGAAGCCGGGGCGCACCCCGAGCCCGTCGCCCTCGCCCGGCTCCAGCGGGGCCTGCACGTCGGGCAGTTGCGCGCGCTCGCGCACGCCGCCGAGGAACGCCTCGCGCATGCGGGTGTCCAGCATGACGGCGGAGGCGGCGTCGGAGACCGCGCCGGCGAGGGTGTCGATCAGGCGCTCGCCGGCCTCCCCGGCCGGGGCGAGGACCAGGCCGGGCTTGGTGCAGAACTGGCCCGCGCCCAGGGTGAAGGAGCCCGCCAGGCCCTTGCCGATCTCCTCGGCGCGCTCCGCGGCGGCGGCCTCGGTGACCACGACCGGGTTGAGGCTGCCGAGCTCGCCGTAGAAGGGGATGGGGGTGGGCCGGGCGGAGGCGGCGTCGAACAGGGCCCGGCCGCCGCGGATGGAGCCGGTGAACCCGGCGGCCGCGACCAGCGGGTGGTTGATCAGGTCGATGCCCGCCTGGAGGCCGTGGACGAGGCGGACCACGTCGGCGGGCAGGCCGACGGAGACGGCGGCGTCCCGCAGCAGGCGGGCGGCCAGCTCGGAGGTGCCGGGGTGGTCGGGGTGGGCCTTGACCACCACGGGGCAGCCCGCGGCGAGCGCGCTGGCGGTGTCGCCGCCGGGGACGCTGAAGGCGAGCGGGAAGTTGCTGGCGGAGAAGACGGCGACGACGCCCAGCGGTACCTTGTAGCGGCGCAGGTCGGGCCGGGGCACCGGCTTGGCCTGGGGGTCGGCGTGGTCGATGACCACGTCGAGGTAGGCGCCCTCCTCGACGATGTCGGCGAAGGAGCGGAGCTGGTAGGTGGTGCGCGCGAGTTCGCCGGTGAGCCGGGCGGGGCCGAGCGCGGTCTCGGCGTCGGCGGCCGCGGTCACCTCCTCGGCGGCGGCGTCGAGGGCGTCGGCCGCGGCCCGCAGCAGCCGTACCCGCGCCGCCGGGTCCGCGAGGGCGGGCAGGGCGTCGGCCGCGGCCCGTACGGCGGCGTCGACCTCGGCCGTACCGGCTTCGGTGGCCACCTGCTCCCGCTGCTTCCCGGTCCGCGGATCGACGCTCCAGACTGGGGTCGTACCCAAGGCTGCAAACCTCCAGACCGTTCGATATACTGAACGATAGTTACATCTCTGAACAACCGGGACCCTATGCCCGGTGGAACGAAGGGGTCAAGCATGCCGGTTCCCGAGGGTGGGGGTGCCCAGGTCAAGTCCGCGGTACGGACCGTGGAGCTCCTGGAGTTCTTCGCGGGGCGCCCCGGCATGCACAGCCTCGCCGAGGTGCAGGAGGCGGTGGGCTACCCCAAGAGCAGCCTGTACATGCTGCTGCGCACCCTGGTCGACCTGGGCTGGGTGGAGAACGACGCCACCGGCACCCGGTACGGCATCGGCGTGCGCGCCCTGCTGGTGGGCACCTCGTACATCGACGGCGACGAGGTGGTGGCGGCGGCCCGCCCGACCCTGGACCGGCTGTCCGACGACACCACCGAGACCATCCACCTCGCCCGCCTCGACGGGACCAACGTGGTGTACCTGGCGACCCGCCAGTCCCAGCACTATCTGCGCCCGTTCACCCGGGTGGGGCGCCGCCTGCCCGCGCACTCCACCTCGCTGGGCAAGGCGCTGCTCGCCACGTACACCGACGAGCAGGTGCGCAAGATGCTGCCCGAGCGGCTCGCGCCGCTGACCGAGCACACCATCACCGACCGGGAGAAGCTCATCGAGGAGCTGCACCACGTGCGGACGGAGGGGTACGCGGTGGACCGCGAGGAGAACACCCTGGGGCTGCGGTGCTTCGGCATCGCGATCCCGTACCGCACGCCGTCGCGGGACGCGGTGAGCTGCTCGGTCCCGGTGGCGAGGCTCACCCCGGGACGCGAGCAGATGATCAAGGACGCGCTGTTCGACGCGCGGGACCGGCTGACGCTGGCCACCCGGCGGCTGTAGCGGGGCTCCGCCCCCACGCCCCTTGTGGGGGCGGAGGGTTGGGGGAGCCTCCGGCGGCCAGAGGTCTCCGCTCCCCTGAACCCCCGCTGGGGGCTACGCCCCCAGGCCCCCACGGGTGCTCGTGCGGGGTGCGCCGGGTGGGACGGGAGAGCCTCCGGTGTCCGAGGCCGCGCCCCAGCGCCCCCGCCGTCGTCACTTCGCCTTGTCGGCCCCCGCCTCCCGGGTCACCACCCGCGGTACCGCCCGGGCGTCGTCCACGCGGACGCGCAGGATCGGGGTCCAGCCCGCGTCGCCGGAGAGCTGCTCGTTCGGGGCGTCCGCGTTGTGGGCGGCGAGGAGGTCGGTGAGCCGGCCGTTCACCACGTTGCCCCGGTCGGTGAGGGCGGTGCCCTTCCAGCCCTTGATCACGTCGGCGGGCCGGAACTCGTCGGGCACCTCGAAGGCGTTGGCCTCCGCGTGGAGCTGGGACTCCACACCGATCCCCCAACTGTAGTTGTAGCCGGTGGCGTCGGTGACCAGGAAGTGGTTGTTGTACGCGTCCACCTTGCCGAAGCGCACCCGCGGGGCCCGCTCGCCGACGTCGCGGAACTGGTTGTGGTGCAGGGTGACGCGCAGCTTGCCGCGGTCGCCGGTGGCGCTGTCGCTGTTGCCGATCATCAGCGTCTTGCCGTGGTCGCGGAAGACGTTCCAGGACGCGGTGACCAGGTCGGCGCCGCGCACCACGTCGAACAGGCCGTCGTGCTGCTGGTACAGCCGCCCGAAGTGGCGCGGCTGGGCGTCGTCGGGGCGGCGGCCGTCGGTGAAGGTGTTGTGGTCCACCCACACGTGCGTGGAGCCGTACACGACGAGGTTGTCGTACTCGGAGTTCCACTCGCCGTGGGTGCCGTCGGTGGGGTCCCACTGGGGGAAGCAGTCGTAGGCGTCCTCGAAGGTGAGGTTGCGGATGATGACGTTGTCCGCGCCCCTGACCTGGAGGCTGGCGCCGAGCAGCTTGGCGCCCTCGCCGAGCCCCACCAGGGTGGTGTTGGAGCCCACGCGGAGCTGCACCCGCTCGGCCTGCCGCTTGGCGGAGGCGATCCGGGCGTCCTCCAGCGGCCCGGACGGCTCCGCCTTGCCCCAGGTCGCCGGGTCGTACGCGGCGAGGTAGGCGTCCAGGCCGTAGCCGTCGGTGGCGTAGTCGTCGCAGCTCAGCGGGGTGCCGTCGGCGGCGGTGTTGGCGTCGATGACCCCCTTGACACGGATGATCTTCGGGGTGGGGTCGGCGTTGCCGAGCGCCCTGGCCAGTTCCTCGCGGGTGCGGACGGTGAAGACGTGGGCGTCGTCGGCGGCGGCTCCGCCGGTGGTGCCGCCCTCGGCCGAGGCCCAGCCGTCGCCCGCCGGGAGTGCGGAGCGGCCGAGCGCGGCTCCGGAGGGCGCCGCGGGGGCGGCGGAGGCGGGGGCGGCGGCGAGCACCGCGGCCAGGCAGCCGCCGGCGGCGAGGGCCGCGGCGGCCCTGGTGGGACGGGACGGTCTGCGCATGAGGAAGTACCTCCCGTGAGGGATTGACGTCAGGTCAGGACTCGGGCCAGGTGACGGCGGACTCGGGGATCTCCGCGTCCACGCGGCGCGCGTCGCCGGGGTGCAGCACCCGTGCGGCCAGCAGGCCGCGGACGGCCATGCGGGCGACCTCGATCGCGCCGCGGGCGTTGAAGTGGGTGTTGTCCTGCACGCCGGAGGGGTGGTTGGGGTGCTCGCCGGGCGCGAGGTGCAGGAACAGCTCCCGGGTGCCGTCCGGGCCGAGCTCGTCCCAGCGGGCCAGGCTCGCGGCGTGCACGTCCACCAGCGGGACCCGCAGCTCGGCGGCGAGCTCGCGCATGGCCCGCGGGTACTCCCCCAGGGACGGCGCGGCGCGGCCCTCGGCGTCGAAGCGGCGGCGCTCGACCGAGGTGAGCAGCACCGGCCGGGCGCGGCGCGCGCGGGCGCCGGTGACGTAGCGGGTCAGGTGGTCCTGGTAGGTGGTGTACGGGTCGGTGCCGCGCTCGTCGGTCTTCTGGTCGTTGTGCCCGAACTGGGTGAACAGCCAGTCGCCGGGGCGCAGCGCGTCCAGGATCGGGTCGAGCGCGTCGAGTTGCTCGATGAAGCTGCGGGAGCTGGCGCCGTTGACGGCGTGGTTGCTCACCCGCAGGTGGTCGCGCAGGAACAGCGGCAGCACCTGGCCCCAGCCGGTCTCGGGGGCCTTGCCCGCGAGCTTGGTGGCGGCGGTGGAGTCCCCGGCGATGTGGATGGTGCGCGGCGGGGAGGGGCGGGGGCCGGACGCGTGGGCGGCGGGGGCGGCGGCGAACGCCAGCGGCAGTCCCGCGACCGCGGCGGCCGCTCTTCTGCGGCTCAGTGGGGGGTGGTCGGACATGGGCGGCCCTGTCTTCCGTGGCGGGCGGGGAACGTGCGGGTGGGGGGAGCGGCCGGTGGCGCGGTGCGCGCCACCGGCCGCGCGGGGCCGGGTCAGCCCTGCTGCTCCTTCCACTCCTTCTGGGCCGCCTCGATCTTCTCGGCGAGGGTGTCGCAGAACTCCTTGGCGCTCATGTCGCCGAGCATGACCTTCTGGAACGACGGCTCCATCTCCGCCTTGCTGATGTTGTTCCAGTCGGGCAGGTAGTACGGAAGCTGGACGACCTTGGTCTTCGGGTCGTTGACGGACTCCATGGCGGACTTCACCGGCGCGGCCTCGTTGATCCAGGCGTCCTGGGCGGCCTCGGTGTTGGCCGGGATCGCGCCGGCCTCCTGGTTCCAGAGGCTGTTCATCTCCTTCGACGCGGCGAACTCGATGAACTTCCAGGCGGCGGCCTTGTTCTTGCCGCTCTTGAACAGGCCGAGGCCGTCGACCGGGTTGGAGACGATGGTGCGGGCGCCGCCGTCGGTGGAGGGCGGCAGCGGGATGCCCGCGACCTTGTCCTTGCCGAACGCCTTGACGTGGTCGGTGTAGGAGCCCAGGTTGTGCTGGAGCATGCCGATCTGGCCGTTGTCGAACTGGGCGACCATCTTGGTGAAGTCGTTGTTCAGGTCGGCCGCCGGGGTGGCCTTCTTGTACAGGCCGACGTACTTCTCCAGCGCCTCGACGTTCTTCGGGTCGTTGACGGTGGTCTTGTCGCCCTTCCAGAAGGTGTCGATGCCGGACTGCGCGTACATCATGTCCAGGGCCTGGGCGATGGACCCGGCGCCGCCGCGGATGGTGAAGCCGAACTTGTTCTTCTTGGCGTCGGTGAGCTTCTCGGCCGCGGTGTAGAAGTCGTTCCAGGTGTGGGGCGGCGCGAGGCCGGCCTGCTCGAACAGGTCGGTGCGGTACCACAGGGTGCCCTGGTTGGCGGAGGTCGGCACGGAGAACAGCTCGCTCTCCTCGCCGCCCGCCGACTTCACGCTCTCCACGAAGTTCTGCGACAGCTTGCCCTTCAGCGGTCCCGACTCGATCCGGTCGGTGACCGGGTCGAGGGCGCCCTGGGCGACCAGGTTGGCCAGGTAGGCGGTGCCCACGCCGCCGACGTCCGGCAGGCCGCCGCCCGCGATGGCGGTGTCGTACTTGGACTGGACCTCGGTGATCGGCACGGGCACGTACTCGACCTGGATGTCCGGGTTCTTCTTCTCGAACTCGGCGATGATCTTCTTCCAGACGGCGGTGCGCGGACCTCCGTTGTTGTCCCAGAAGACGATCTTGCCCTTGCCCTCGCCCTCCTCGCCGGAGCCGCCGCCGTCGTCCCCGCAGGCGGTGGCGGTCAGGGCGAGACAGGCGGCCGCGGCGACGGCGGCGGTGAGACGGGCTCTGCGGCGGGCGGATGTCGGTGACATGGTCGGTGCGACTCCTTTGTCGGTCGTGCGTGGAACGGGAAGGATCGGGTGCGGCGGAAGCGTCGGGGCGTCAGCGCCGGTGCGGTGCCCAGTTGTCGGTGCCCGCGAGGTAGTCGGCGACCTCGTGCCGGGTCGCGTCGGCGTCGCTCATCTGCGGCCGGTCGGGGGTGACGGCGGCGCCGGGGCCGTGGTTGCGGTACTCGGCGAGGCGGGCGTCCCGCCAGGAGAAGCCGCTCATGTCCGTCCACGGCGCGGCCGCGATGGCGGCGGGCAGCTCCGTGTCCCGGATGAGCACCTGGGCGACGGCGTCGGGGTTGCCGCCGGGGTGCCAGGGCCGGCCCAGGTGGAACGTTCCGTCGGGCGCGTCGCTGACGACCCGGCTGCGGTTGATCAGGAAGCCGTAGGGGTTCTCCTTCCAGGTGCTGGCCGCGGTGATCCAGCCGTTGTTGGTGGTGCTGCCGCGGCTGAGCGCCCGGATCAGGCTGCGGTCGACCACGGTGGTGGCGCGGCCGTAGATGAAGTCCACGTCGCCCTCGATGTGGGCGTCGCGGATGTAGACGCGGCTGATCTCGGTGAGCGCCGGGCTGTCCGTCATCAGCGTGTCCTGGTTGCCCTTGAAGGCGGTGTTCTCGAAGACGATCCGGTCGCCGAAGGTCTTCACGGCGAGCGCCTGTCGGGCGGAGATCTCGGGGTGGGCGGCCTCGTCGAAGTCGTTGACGAAGGTGAGGTTGCGGGCGGTGAAGTCGTCGGCGCGCACCAGCACCGTGGCGCTGCCGGTGGAGCCGGCGGTGCCGCCGCCGGGCAGCGGGGCGCCGGCCGGGGTGTCGTGGACGATCACCGTGTCGTCGCGGCGGCGGCCCTCTCCGACGAGGGACAGGGGCGGCCTGTCCGCGGGCACCACCACCTTCTCCCGGTAGGTGCCGGGCGCGACGCGGATGACGGCCCGCCCGGTGTGGCCGGGCCGGATCGCGTCCACGGCGGCCTGCACGGTGGTGTGGTCGCCCGAGCCGTCGGCGGCCACCCGGAGCACGGTGGTGGCGCCGATGCCGCTCTGCACGCCCGCGTGCTTCCGCAGCAGGGCGGGCACGGCGCGGGCGGGGTCGGCCCGGTAGGGGTAGAAGTCGCGCGGGTCGAAGGCGGTGCCGCGCTCGTCGTGGCGTCCGGTGGTGCCGCGCAGCACGCTGCCGCGCTGGACGAGCTCGGCGGTCTCGTCGGCCTGGTAGGGGTGGCGGATCCCGTCGTAGTAGCTGTTCTCGATCACCATGCGGGTGCGGCCGCGGGACCAGTTGCCGTACGTCCACACCGGGTCGTCGTCGGCGTGCTGGCCGGAGAGGTGGTTGTTGTACAGGTGCGCGTGCGCGGCGTTGTCGATGACGGGGCTGCGCTGCTTGATGCCGTGGAACCAGTTGTGGTGGACGGTGATGTCGGTGGCGGTGTTGGGGGTCCAGCCGACGCCGAACGCCTTGTTGTGGTCCTTGAAGACGTTCCAGGAGACGGTGACGTTGGTGCTGTCCTTGCGGATGTCCAGCAGGCCGTCGCCCGCGCGGGTGAAGGTGTTGTGGTCGATCCACACGTGGTGGACGGAGTCCATCTGGATGCCGTCGAAGTCCTGGGTCTTGCCGTCCCAGTCGCCCTCGACGTAGGTGTCCCGGATGGTGAGGTTGCGGATGATCACGTTGTGGGTGCCGGGTTCGAGCCGCAGCCCGCCGTGGACGATCTCGCCTGCGGTGCCGACGCCGACGATGGTCTTGTCGGAGGCGACGGTGATCTCCGTGCCGAACGGCGCCACGTCGATGGCGGCCGCCACCCGGATGACGTAGGGCTCGGCGGCCGAGGCGTACCTGGCCAGTTGCTCCTGCGTGGTGACGGTGACGACGTCGCCGCCCCGGCCCCCGGTGGTGCCGTTCTGGCCGAGGGCGGCGACGGAGGCGAAGCCGTCGGCGGCCTCGGCGTGGCGGGGGCCCGCCGCGGGGGCGGTCCGCTCGGCGGGGGCCGCGGCCGCGGCGGGTGCGGGCGCGGTGAGCAGGGCGGCCGCGAGCGCGGCGGCGGCCGTCGCCGCCACATGGGGTGTTCTCGTCGTGATCATGCCAATGGGTCCGGTACCGCGGTAGGACATCGCGGCTCCTCGCTTGCTCGGTGCGGGTGGCGGGGTCGGTGCGGGCGGGTCGGGTGGGGCGGGTGCGGCCGGGGGCCTCAGGCGTCCGGGTCGGGGGTGACGTGGAAGGCGTTGAACTCGGCGGTCCCCGCCGGGCCCGCGCCCTCGGGGGCGGTGGCGAACAGGCCGAGCAGCGCACCGACCCAGCGCCAGGGCGTGGCGACGAACACCTGCCCCGACGGCTGCCAGCCGCGCCCGTCCCCGGTGTCGGCGGCGAACCGGCACCTGGCGCCCGCGGTCACCTCCACCCGCAGCCGGGCCCGTCCCTCGGGCGCGGCCCTGGGGTGCTCGGCCTCCCGCTCCGCCTCGGCGACGCCCTCCCCGAAGCGGTGCACCAGGCGCGTGGCGGTGCCGTCGAACTCCAGGCCGATCCAACTGAAGGCGTCGCCCAGCACCACCAGGCCCGCCTTCGCCCCGGGCGTCGCGGAGTCCAGGGTGAGCTGCACGGTGGCGGTGAAGACCTCCGCGGGCAGCCGCTGCACCAGGATGTTCGGCAGCTTGCGCGGGTCGTGCGCGTCGGGTGTGCGGTGGCAGGCCAGGCGCAGGCCCTCGCTGTCGTGGCTGCCCGCCCACCCCGGGTGCGGGTTGGCGGTCCAGGACCACTGGTGGCCGAACGCGCCGCCGGGGAAGTCGTCGTCCACCGCGGGCGCGGTCACCGGCCGCGGCTCCGCCTCGGGCTTGGGGTGGGCCGCCACCGGTTCGCCTTCGTCGCCCATCACCGGCCACCCCTCCTCGTCCCAGCGCATCGGCTGGAGGTGGACGACGCGGCCGTAGGCGCCGCGGTGCTGGAAGTGCAGGAACCAGTCCTCGCCCGCGGAGGTGGTCACCCAGGCGCCCTGGTGGGGGCCGTTGACGTCGGTGGCGCCCTGCTGGAGGACGATCCGCTCCTCGTAGGGGCCGAAGAAGTCCCGGGAGCGGAAGGCGCCCTGCCAGCCGGTCTCCACGCTCCCGGCCGGGGCGAGGATCCAGTACCAGCCGTCCCGCCGGTACAGCTTGGGGCCCTCCAGGGTGAACCAGCCCGGCAGCGCGTCGCCGTCCACCACGACGCGGCCCTCGTCGAGCAGTTCGCGGGCGTCGGGGCTCATCCGGTGGCCGGTGAGGCGGTTCTTGATCCCGGAGCGCGACTTGGCCCAGCCGTGCACCAGGTAGGCGTTGCCGTCCTCGTCCCACAGCGGGCACGGGTCGATCAGGCCCTTGCCCGCCTTGAGCAGGTGCGGCCTGGTCCACGGGCCGCGCGGGTCGGCGGCGCTGATCTGCTGGATCCCGAAGTCGGGGTCGCCCCAGAAGATCCAGAACCGGCCGCCGTGGTGGCGGATGGAGGGCGCCCACACCCCGCAGTCGTGGCGGGGCTCGGCGAAGGTCTCCTCCGGCTCCAGGCGCTCCAGCGCGTGGCCGACGATCTCCCAGTTGACCAGGTCGCGGGAGTGCAGCAGCGGCAGGCCGGGGGCGCGGCCGAAGCTGGAGGCGGTCAGCCAGTAGTCGTCGCCGACGCGGATGGCGTCGGGGTCGGACCAGTCGGCGTTCAGCACCGGGTTGCGGTAGGTGCCGTCGCCCCGGTCGGCGGTCCAGGGGAGCCGTCGCTCAGACATGGTCGGTCCTCACGTCGAGGTGGTCGGTGACGAGCCGTGCCACGGCGGCCCGGTCCAGGCGGCCGTCGGCGACCGCGGTCACGATCCGCCGGGTGACGGCGCCGGCCGCGGGCACCGGCAGCCGCCGCTCCCAGGCCAGGCAGGAGCCGACACCGGGGTACTCCTTGGTGCGCACGAACCACGGGTCGCGGCCGGTGGCCTCGTCCCCCGCGGTGAACACCAGCGTCCAGGCCGGGGCGGCCAGGGCCAGCCACGGCGCGGGGCGGCCGTGCACGGCCTCCTCCCCCTCGGCGTCCGCGGTGAACACCTCGGGCGGCTCGGCGCCGAGCGGCGCCCGCCAGAAGAACCCGCCGTACCCGGCGCCGGGCCGGCCGTTGGTGGCCGGGCTGCCGATGCTCAGGTCGGCGCCGGAGGTGTTGGTGAGGCGGAAGGCGAGGTCCAGCGCCCACGCCGTCCCGGTGAGGGGCCGCACGGCGACGGTGCGCCGCTCGCGCAGCAGCTCGCCGCCGGGCAGCTCCCGCCCGTCGGGCGTGGCGGCCGGGTCCGCCGTCCAGGACAGCTCCTCGGTGAAGCCGTCCGCCGAGGCGTCCACCAGGCGCACCCTGGTCTGCCTGCCGTGGTTGGCCAGCTCGGTGGGCCCCCGGTCCCGCACATAGGTGCGCCCGCCCCAGAAGTTGCGGCCGGCCACGTCGGGCACGGCGAGGCTGACGCCCAGGTGGTGCAGGTGGTCGGCGGGCCGGGTCTCGGTGACCCGGGTGCCGGCGAGGGTGCGCACCGGGTGCAGACAGGGGCGCGGCGAGAGCCGCTCCGGCAGGCCGGGCTCCTCGGTGTACCAGGCGACGGCCGTCTCCCCGCAGCGCAGAGGGTTCACCGGGCCTCCTCCCCCACGGCGGCGCGCACGGCCCAGGGGGCGCCCAGCTCGGAGTACGTCGCCAGGCGCTCGGCGCTGGCCGCGACCAGGTCGTCCACGCCCGGCACCACGCGGCGCGGGGCGCGCTCGCCCGGCTCGGTGCGCCAGGCGCCGCCGGGCAGCGGCACCGGGTCGGGCGCGGTGCGCACCGCCTCCACGACCCGCATGAAGGCGCCGGTCGCGGCCGGGGGCACCAGCAGTTCGGTGCCGTCGCGCAGGTGGTCGAGCAGGTTCTCCAGCAGGTCGGTGCGCGGGTGGGTGGCGGTGACCGGCTCGGCGCCGTCGCACTCCACCCGGACGCGGTCCTGCTTGTACCACAGCACCACCCGGCCCCGCTCGCCGTGGACGACGACGTACGGGTCGCTGTTGCGCTCGGCGCACAGGGTGGCGGCGACGGTGACGACCCCGCCGCGGGTGGTGCGCACCCGCACGCAGGAGGTGTCGTCGGCCTCGATGGGGTTGGCGCGGAACAGTTCCAGCTCGACCTCGGCGACGTCCTCCGCGCGGTCGCCGCCGTCCAGGCGCAGTGCGGTGGCCAGGGCGTGGGCGAGCGGGTTGGTGAGGACGCCGTCCACGACGTCGGTGCCGCCCAGGCGCCGCCGGCCCGACCAGGCGGCCCTGGCCCAGTAGGCGTCGTCGCGCACCCAGGCCCCGGCCGCGCCGATGCCCCGCACCCGCCCGATCCGGCCCTCGGCGACGATCTCCCGCACGGCGGTGATGGCGTGCGAGCCGAGCGACTGGAAGCCGATCTGGCAGGCCGCCCCGGCCGCCGCGACGCCTTCGGCCATCTCCCGGTAGGAGGCGAACGAGGGCGCGGGCGGCTTCTCCAGCAGGACGTGCGAGCCGGCGCGGGCCGCGGTCAGGGCGAGCGGGGTGTGGGTGTGGATGGGGGTGCACACGATCGTCACGCCCGCGCCGGTGCGCGCCAGCAGGTCGGCCAGGTCGGTGGACTGCCGCACGGAGGCGGCGGCGGCCCCGGCCAGACCCGCCTCCGCCAGCTCGGCCTCGGACAGCGGCACCAGCTCGCACACGCCCGCGAGGACGGCTCGCCCGGCCCTGGCCAGGCGCAGCACGTTCTCCAGGTGCCAGCGGCCGTGGCCGCGGGCTCCGGCGAGCACGACGGGTATCGGTTCCATGGGCGGCGTCTCTCCTCCTGACAGTGCTTCGCCGACGGCTGCGCCGGCGGCCTGGCGGGGCCTTGTGGGTCGGGCGCGGCCGGTCAGCCCTTGACGGCTCCCGCGCTGAATCCGGCGATGAGCCACTTCTGGATGAAGGCGAACACGATGACCACGGGCACCGCGGCGACCACGCCGCCCGCGGCGAGGGTGCCGAGGTCCACGCTCTCGGCGCCGATGGTGTAGCTCAGCCCGACGGGGATCGTGTACTTCTCCTGCGAGTTGAGGAACATCAGCGCGAACAGGAAGTGGTTCCAACTGTGCACGAAGGCGAAGGAGCCCACCGCGATCAGGCCGGGCCGCAGCAGCGGCAGCACCACCGCGCAGAAGGCCCGGAAGCGCCCGCAGCCGTCCACCCACGCGGCCTCCTCCAGCTCGGCGGGCACGTTCCTGATGAACCCGCTGATGAGGATGAGGGAGAGCGGCAACTGGAAGACGGTCTCCGCGATGATCACGCTCCACAGGGAGTTGATCAGGTTCAGGTTGCGGAAGATCTCGAACAGCGGGACCAGCATCAGCGCGCCCGGCACGAACTGCGAGCACAGCAGCGCCAGCATGAACCCGCGCTTGAGGCGGAAGTTGAACCTGGCCAGCGCGTAGCCGCCGGCGAGCGCGACCACGGTGGTGGTGACCAGCGAGACGGCGCCCACGATCAGGCTGTTCTTGAAGAAGATGTCGAACCCGTTCTCGTTCCACACCTTGTCGAAGTGCTCGGTGGTCGCCGGCCACGGCACCAGCGAGGTGGAGCCGGTGGGCCGCAGCGCGAACAGCAGCATCCAGTAGAACGGGATGAGCGTGAACAGCAGGTACAGGCCCAGCGGCAGGAAGACCTGCCAGCGCGGCACCCGGTCGTGGATGCCCCGCTTGGGCCGCTTGGTCCTCGGCGGCGCGGCCCCGTCCGCGGAGCGGGTGTGCGGCGTGGGCGAGGTTCCCTGTGGGGAGACGGCGGTGGTCATGAGCGGTCGCCTCCGAACTTGCTGAGCCGCAGATAGAGAATCGAGCAGAACAGGAGGATCACGAAGGCGACGGTGGTCAGCGCCGAGGCGTAGCCGAAGTCGTGGCCCTCCACGCCGGTGTTGGCGACGTACAGCGGCAGCGTGGTGGTCTGGCCCGCGGGTCCGCCGCCGGTGAGGGTGTAGAGCAGGTCCACGTTGTTGAACTCCCACACCGCGCGCAGCAGGGTGGACAGGATGATCGCGTCCTTCAGGTGCGGCAGGGTGATGTGGAAGAACTGCCGCATCCGGCCCGCGCCGTCCACCGACGCCGCCTCGTACAGGTCCTTGGGGATGGACTGGAGGTCGGCGAGGATGAGGATGGCGAAGAACGGCACGCCGCGCCACAGCTCGGCGAGGACCGCGGCGGGGAAGACGGTGTCGGGGTCCGACAGCCACGAGGTGCCGTAGGAGCCGATCCCGGCGTCCGCCAGGTACTTGCCGACGCCGGTGGACGGGTTGTAGAGCAGCAGCCAGATCGTCGTGGTGAGCACGCCGGAGACCGCCCACGGCGAGAACACCAGGGCGCGGGCGACGCCGCGGCCGACGAAGGTCTGGTTGACCAGCAGGGCCAGGGCCAGGCCGAGCAGGAGTTGCAGCCCGACCTCGACCACGACCCACTTCGCGCTGAATGCCAGGCTGTCCCAGAACAGCGGGTCGTCGGTGAAGATGCGGGTGAAGTTGTCGAAGCCCGCGTAGCCGTTCCGCCAGGGCTTGGTCGGGTTGTAGTCCTGGAGGCTGTAGTAGAAGACGCTGAGCATCGGGTAGGCGATGAAGCCCAGCATCAGCAGCACGGCTGGGGAGATCAGCAGATACGGGAGGCGTGACCCGCTTGTCCTCCGGCGGCGGTTGCGCCGGGGTTCCTTCGCCACGGCGATGGCCATGACCGCTCCTGTCGATCGGGATGGGCTGCACGGAAGGCACGTGCCGAACGGTGTCGGCGCACCGGTGGCGGCCGTGTCCGCACCGGCTGGTGTCCGGGCTGTGGGTGGTCCTCGGTTCGGGCCGTCAGCCCGCGTAGGGCTCGGGCACCTCGCCGGGCCGGGCGAGGAAGCGGAAGTCGCAGCCGGTGTCCGCCTGCGTCATCTGCTCCTGGTACAGGGCGCCGTAGCCGCGCTGGTAGCGCGGGGCCGGCGGCTTCCACCGCTCGCGGCGGCGGGCGAGCTCGGCGTCGTCCACCTCCAGGCGCAGCACCCGCGCGCCCACGTCCAGCGTGATCAGGTCGCCGGTCTCGACGAGGGCGAGCGGTCCGCCGACGTGGCTCTCGGGTGCCACGTGCAGCACGCACGCGCCGTAGGAGGTGCCGCTCATCCGGGCGTCGGAGATCCGCACCATGTCCCGCACGCCCTGCTTGAGCAGGTGGTCGGGGATGGGCAGCATGCCGTACTCGGGCATGCCCGGGCCGCCCAGCGGGCCCGAGCCGCGCAGGACCAGCACCGTGTCCCGGGTGATGCCGAGGTCCGGGTCGTTGATGCGGTCCTGCATCTGCCGGTAGTCGTCGAAGACCACGGCCGGCCCGGTGTGCTTCAGCAGGTGCTGCTCGGCGGCGATGTGCTTGATGACGGCGCCGTCCGGGGCGAGGTTGCCGCGCAGCACCGCCACCCCGCCCTCCGGCGCGACCGGGTTGTCCAGGGGGCGGATCACGTCGTCGTCGTGCACCAGCGCGCCGGCGAGCTGCTCGCGCAGGGTGCGGTGGGCGACCGTGGGCCGGTCCAGGTGCAGATGGGCCTCGCCCAGCCTGGCCAGCAGCCCGGGCAGCCCGCCCGCGTAGTGGAAGTCCTCCATCAGGTGCTTCTCGCCGCCCGGGCGGACGTTGGCCAGCACCGGGACGCGGCGGGCGATCCGGTCGAAGTCGTCCAGGGTGAGGGTGACGCCGCAGCGGCCGGCCATGGCGATGAGGTGGATGACGGCGTTGGTGGAGCCGCCCAGCGACAGCACGGTGGCCACCGCGTCCTCGTACGCCTCGCGGGTGAGCAGCTTGTCCGGGGTGAGGTCCGCCCACACCAGGTCCACGATCCGCATCCCGGCGGCCGCCGCCATCCGCGAGTGGGCGGAGTCCACGGCCGGGATGGAGGAGGCGCCCGGCATGGTGATGCCCAGGGCCTCGGCGGCCGCGGTCATGGTGGAGGCGGTGCCCATGGTCATGCAGTGGCCGGGGGAACGCGCCAAACCGCACTCCAGTTCGGCGAGTTCGCAGTCCCCGATGAGCCCGGCGCGGCGGTCGTCCCAGTACTTCCACATGTCGGTGCCGCTGCCGAGGGTCCGGCCGCGCCAGTGGCCGCGCAGCATGGGCCCGGCGGGCACGAAGACGGCGGGCAGGTTCGCGGACGCGGCGCCCATCAGCAGGGCCGGGGTGGTCTTGTCGCAGCCGCCCATCAGCACCGCGCCGTCCACCGGGTAGGAGCGCAGCAGCTCCTCCGTCTCCATGGCCAGCAGGTTCCGGTACAGCATGGGGGTCGGCTTCTGGAACGTCTCGGACAGCGTCGCCACCGGGAACTCCAGCGGGAAGCCGCCCGCCTGCCACACGCCGCGCTTGACCGCCTCGGCGCGCTCGCGCAGGTGGCTGTGGCAGGGGTTGATGTCGCTCCAGGTGTTCAGGATCGCGACGACCGGCTTGCCCAGGTGCTCCTCGGGCAGGTACCCGAGCTGCCGGGTGCGCGCCCGGTGGCTGAAGGTGCGCAGGCCCTCGGCGCCGTACCAGCGGTGGCTGCGCAGGTCTTCGGGGGCCTTGCGGTTGTCGGGGTGCTGCATGGCGTTGGTTGCCTTCCGTGTCGTCCCTGACCGGCGGCCATCGGGGAGGGTGGAGTCAGGACCGCTGGGACAGGTCCCAGCCCGCGAGGAGGGCGGCGACCCGCTCGCGCCGGGCCTCGGACAGGGCGCGGCTCGGCGGCCGCACGTCGCGGCGGCACAGGCCGAGTGCGGCCAGCGCCTCCTTGACGACGGTGACGTTGTCGGCGGACTGCCGCTCGGCGCGCATCTCCTCGAACGTCCTGATCTGCTCCCACACCTTCATCGCGGCCGGGAGGTCCCCGGCGCGCAGCGCGTCGAGCATGCCCAGGGAGATGCGCGGGGCGACGTTGACCAGACCCGAGGTGAAGCCGGTCGCGCCCATCGCCCAGTAGCCCGGCGCGTACAGCTCGGCCAGGCCCGCGATCCACACGAACCGGTCGAGCCCGGCGTCGCGGGCCACCGCGGCGAAGCGGGTCACGTCGGGGACCGCGTACTTCACGCCCAGGACGTTCGGGCACAGCTCGCCGAGCCTGGCGATGTGCTCGCCGTCGATCAGCGGGTTGCGCACGTACGGCACGACGCCGAGCTCCGGCACGGCCTCCGCGATCGCCCGGTGGTAGTCCACCCAGCCGTCCGGGGCGACGTAGGGGTGGACCGGCTGGTGCACCATCACCATTCCCGCGCCGCACTCGCGGGCGTGCCGGGCGGCGGCGACCGCGGTCGGCAGGTCGTGGCCCACCCCGACCAGCACGGCGGCGGTGTCGCCCACCTCGGCGGCGGTCTCCTCCACCACCAGGCGGCGCTCGGCCGGGGCGAGGGCGTAGAACTCGCCGGTGTTGCCGTTGGGGGTGACGGTCTTGACTCCGGCGTCGGTGAGCCGGCGGAGCAGGGCGCGGAAGGCGTCCCGGTCCACGCCGCCTTCGGCGTCGAACGGGGTCACCGGAATCGCGACGACATCGGCCAGCGCTGCCGTCAGCGGTGCGAATGACATGCGGTCCGCCCTTCGAGGGGGTCAGGGGTGGTGAGTGCGGGGGGTGGCTGGAATGACGGGCGCGCGGAGGGGTCCCCTCGCTCCGCGCGCCCGCCGGTCTACGGGACCGGGTCGGCCGGGGAGTCCGCTTCGTCGCCCGGGAAGGCCCGGGTGACGAAGCCCCGGATGTGCTCGCGCAGCAGCCGGGCCGCCTCCTCGGCGTCGCCGGCCAGCGCGAACCGCAGGATCTCGCGGTGCTCGCGCGCCTCCTGCTCCCAGGACGGCACCGCCTCCCACACCACGGCCGACACCAGCGCCGCCTGGTCGCGCAGGTCGTCCAGCATGCGCGCGAGCAGCGGGTTGCCGCAGCCGGTGTACAGGGCGCGGTGGAAGTCCCGGTTGGCGAGCGAGCGGTCGGCCCGGTCGGCGGCGGAGTCCGCGCGCTCCAGGGCCTCCCGCGCCGCCTGGAGCGGCGCGCCCTGGGTGACGGCGCGGCGCAGCGCCTCCGGCTCCAGCAGCTCCCGCACGTCGTACACCGAGCGCGCCATCGCGGCGTCCACGGTGCGGACGGTGGCGCCCTTGTACTGGCTCATCACGACGAGCCCGGCACCGGCGAGGGTCTTCAGCGCCTCCCGGACGGGGGTCTTGGACACCCCCAGCGCCTGGGCGAGCTCCGTCTCCACAAGCTGCTGGCCAGGGCGGAGCCGGCCGGTGAGGATGGCGTGCTTGATGGACTGGAGCACCACGACCGTGCGCGAGGGAATCGGCGCGGGCTCCCCGCCGAGCACCAGCGGAGCGGGCGCGGCAGCGTCCATGGGAACTCCTCATCACGGGCGGAACCGGGGCGTGCAGGCACCCGGTGGAGGCGTCAGGTGTATGACGCATCTCGTATATGACGTATGACGCGACGAAAGTAGGAGCGGCCCGGGGCCGCGTCAATGCTCCGGACAGAAATCGCTTACATTGCGGTTTGGTCACGGGGGGTGGGCGCGCGGGCGGCGGGGGTGACGGGGCAGGTCACGTCGGGTGAACCGGGGGTGGCCGCGGGGCGGGTGGGGCGCGGCGCGACGGCGGGGAGGGGTGGGGCGGTGGGGCGCGGCGGCGGGTCGGCGGGGAGGGGTGGGGGTGCCGTTCGGGCCGCGGTTGGGGAAGGGGGGTGGTCCTACCACGGAGGGCAGGGACCTGACGGTGGGTCGGGGAGTCCGCGTGCGCCCGAAGGGGGTGCGGCGCGGTGTCACCTCAGGGCATGGGTCGTCAGCCGGCCCCCTGTGGGGACGGCTGACGGTGGAACGTGTCCTCGTCGGCGGGGGACTTGGCGGGCCGGTCGCGGACCGGTGGCCCGCCACGAGGAGGAGAGGTCGGATGACCGGCGCCCGCCCGGACCCGCCGCCCTCCGGCCCGCCGCGCGCCGGTCGGCCGCGTCGTCGCGCGTCCGACCCCCGGCCGGGCGGCTACCCCTTCAGTTCGGCCAGGGTCCGCCTGGTGCGCTCCAGGTCCGCGTCGGAGGCCAGGCCCGCGTGGTACAGGCGCAGTTCGCCGGCGCCGTGGGAGGCGGCTTCGCGGGCGGCGGCGGTCAGGTCGCCGGTGACCCCGCCCATGCCGGAGACGATGGTGAGGTTGGCGGCGAGCACGGTGCCGGGGCGGCGGCCGGGCACGTCCGCGGCCTTCAGGATCGCGGCGCGGTCGGCCGCGTCGGTGCAGGGCAGGACCAGGCCGTCGGCCACCTCGAGCAGGTCCCGGGCGTCCACGCCCACGTTGGCGCCGTAGCGGTGCGGGGCGGGGTCGGCGTGCAGCAGCACGCGGAAGCCCGGGTCGGCCGCCGCCTCGCGGACCGCCGCCACGGCCGCGCGTTGCAGGGAGCGCGCGACCGCGCTCCGGTGCGCGAGGGTCGCCGCCGCCGGCTCCTCGCCGAGGAGGGAGACCACCGCGGCCCACTCCCCCGCGCGCCCCTGCCCCGCGGGCAACTGCGGCGCCCCCGCCCACAGCGGGCCGAGCGCCCCGGTGACGGCCCGCCGCAGCTCCTGCGGGTCGGCGCCCGCCGCGGCGTAGCCGTCGCGGCAGGCGCGGCAGAAGCACAGCGACATCAGGTACTGCGCGGCGGCGCCGAGCGGCACCCCGCCGATCTTGTCGTGGGCGTGCAGGTGCGCCAGCCCGTACCAGCCGCAGGACTCCAGTTCGACGCCGGTGGCGCCGGGCCGGACCGCGGCCTCCGCGGCGAGGTCCAGCAGGTACTCGCGCACCTCGGGCCGGGCGATGCACGGCGCCCACGGGTACCGGTCGCCCCAGGCGTTGCGCACGACGGTGTCCGGGTGCTCCTCGCCGAGGCGGGAGTTGTGGGCGAGCACCACCCAGGAGTGCACGTCAAGACCGGCGGCGGCCAGCGCCCGGGCGGCCTCGTCGAACGGGTCGTCACCGGGCATCCACCGCTGCGGGAGGGGGCGCAGAGCCCGGCCCTTCCACCGGGCCTCGTCGGCCGGGTAGTACACGGCGGAGTGCGGCGCGGTGACGACGCGGTGCCGGGGGTGGCGCGGGGTCAGGGCGCGGGTGCTGTGGTAGGCGGAGGCGAGGGTGACCTGCTCGACGCCGGTCTCGGCGACGCGGCGCGGGGCCGCGGGGTCGGCGACGACGTCCCAGGGGTAGAGGAAGGCGGATGCGCGCAACGTGGGCTCCTGCGAGGTCGGGGCGGCGGCGACGGCCTGCCGCGGACGCCTGGGACCCTAGTACGGGCGCGTCCGCGGCCGGTCCGGTCAGGTCCCTGCGGCCAGGGCCATGCCCCGGTCGATGAGGTCGGACAGCGCCTTGACGTGCTCGGGAGCGGGTTCGGTGAGCGGGGTGCGCACGGGCCCGACGTCCAGGCCGCGCAGCCGCACCCCCGCCTTGACCAGCGAGACCGCGTAGCCGCTGCCCTGGTTGCGCAGCTCCACCAGCGGCCGGTAGAAGCCGTCGACCAGGCGATCGACGGTCGCGTCGTCGCCGGTGGAGAGCGCCCGGTGGAAGGCGGTGGCGACCTCCGGCAGGAAGCAGAACACCGCGGAGGAGTACAGGGTGATGCCGACGCCCCGGTAGGCGGGCATGGTCAGTTCGGCGGTGGGCAGGCCGTTGAAGTAGCGGAACGGGCCGCCGGGCAGCTCCTCGCGGACGGCGGAGACGATGCGCTGCATCAGGTCGAGGTCGCCCACGCCGTCCTTGAGCCCGATGACGTTCTCCTCGCGGGCGAGGCGGACCACGGAGGCGGGGGTGAACACCGCGTTGTCCCGCTGGTAGACGATCACTTCGAGGCCGGTGGCGGCGGCCACCCTCCGGTAGTGCGCCACCAGGCCCTCCTGCCCGGGGACCACCAGGTACGGCGGCAGCACCAGCAGGCCGTCGGCGCCCGCCTCCTCGGCGAGCCGGGCGTACCTGACGGCCAGGGCCGTGCCGTGGCCGACGCCCGCGAGCACCGGGACGGCGCCGCCGGTCTCCGCCACGGCGGCGGCCACGAGCCGCTGGTACTCCTCCAGGTCGAGCGCGTGGTACTCGCCGGTGCCGCAGCAGGCGAACACCGCGCCCGCGCCCGCGTCCACGCTGGCGCGCACATGGGCGCGGAAGACGTCGAGGTCGACGGCTCCGTCGGGGCCGAACGCGGTCACCGGGAAGAACAGCACGCCGTCGAGGCGCTCGGCGAGGGACTCGGTCATCGGGGTGCACTCCCTTGACGTCGGTGGGGCGGCCGGGTGGGCGGGCAGGGCCGGCCGGGGGCGGCCCCCTCGGACGGCCCGCGCGGCCGGGCGGCGGGCGCGGTCCGGGCGGCCGGGGTTCACCGAGCTGCCTGTGCGGGACGGCTGCCCCTGTCCGGACGACTGGCCGCGCGGATAGCTGCTGTTTAGATAGCTGACCTTCATACATACTCGTGAACAATTGCCACGCTAGGGGAGCGGGCGGGGGCGGTCAAGGCGCCGTCCGGCCCCGGCCGGGAAACGACCCCGGCGGGCACCCCCGGAGGAGGGGAGGGATGATGAACCGGCACGGGGGGCGCGGAGCCGCGCGGGGGCAGCGCGCGGTGAGGGTTGACGCGCTGTCGCCCGCTCCCTAGGGTTTCCACGAATGTGAACGCAATCCACAAACGTGCCCCAATCGCCCCTGTGAGCAGTCGCCAGGCGGACCGATCCGTGCCGGCCACCGGAGGAGAACAGCGATGACCGTTCCCAAGACCGTCCTGCTCACCGGCGCCGCCGGCGGCGTGGGCACGCTCATGCGCGCGCGCCTGCCCCGCCACGGCTACGAGCTGCGCCTCTTCGACGTCGCCCCGATCGAGGACGCGCCCGACGCGATCACCGCCGACCTGCTGGACGAGGCCGCGCTGCGCGAGGCCGTGCGCGGCGTGGACGCGGTGGTCCACCTGGCGGGCATCTCCGTCGAGGCACCGTTCGACGACATCGTCGAGGCCAACATCCGGGGCACGCACCGGCTGTACGAGGCCGTGCGCGCGGAGGGCGTGCGCCGGGTGGTGTTCGCCTCCAGCAACCACGTGGTGGGCTTCGTCCCGCGCGACGCCGCCGGCGACGCCCCGCTGCCGGTGGACGTCCGGTCCAGGCCCGACACCTACTACGGCGTGTCCAAGGTGTTCGGCGAGGGCCTGGCCTCCCTGTACGCCGACAAGTACGGGGTGGAGACCGTCTCCATCCGCATCGGGTCCTGCTTCCCCACGCCCGCGAACGTGCGGATGCTCAGCACCTGGCTCAGCCCCGACGACTGCGCCCGCCTGCTGCACGCCGCGATCACCGCGCCGGACGTCGGCCACACCATCGTCTACGGGCTGTCCGCCAACACCCGCGGCTGGTGGGACCTGGGCCCCGCCAGGGCGCTGGGGTACGAGCCGCAGGACGACTCGGAGGTGTACGCGGAGAAGCTCATCGCCGAGCAGGGCGAGCCGGACCCGGACAGCGTGGACATGCGCCTGCTGGGCGGGCGGTTCACGGTGATGGAGCCCTGAACCCCGAACCCTGAGCGCACGGCGGTGCGCCGCCGTGCGCGGGCGGTCACAACACGGTCACGCCGCCGTGGGCGCCCGGGCGGCGCCACTACGGTCGTCCCACCGCACGCACCGACCAGGGGGGACCATGACCGACCCGTACCGCACATCTCCGCCCGCCGGCAGACCCCGGTGGGCGCGCAAGCGCGTCACCGTGCCCGTCGCCGCCCTGCTGCTGTTCATCGGCGTGGGCATCGGCACGGCGGGCGGTGAGGACTCCGGCGCCGAGGCGAAGCCCAAGCCCGGGCCGACCGTGACCACCACCGCCACCGTCACCGCGTCCGCGAGCCCGGCCGCGCGGGCGAAGGCGGAGCCGCGGCCCACCGTCACCGTGACGGCCACCGCCACCGCGACCGCCACGGAGACGGTGACGGCGGAACCCGCCGAGGTCGCGGCGGAACCGGACGACGTCCCGGGCGGCACCGGCGGCGGGTCCGTGTACTACTCGAACTGCACCGAGGCCCGGGCCGCGGGCGACACCCCCCTGTACGTCGGAGACCCCGGCTACGCATCCCACCTGGACCGCGACGGCGACGGCGACGCCTGCGAGTAACGCCGCGACGCCCGGCGCCCACCCGGCGAGAGCTGGGCGGGCACCGGGCCCGCGCGGGGCCCGTCGGCGGGGGCCGGGTCGGCGGAGCGGCTGGGGCGGCCCCGCGGCGCCGCGCCTCCCCGCGCCGCGGGGGGCTCGGGCCGCGTCACGTCCGCCGGGTGCCCCGCCCGGGCCCCGTGCCGCCACGCCTTCTGCCCTCTCGAACCCCGGCGGGCCCCCTCCCGCGCCGCGGCGGACGCAGGCCCTGCCCCGTCCGCCGGGCACCCCAGTCCCGCCAAGTCCTCCGTGTTCTCCAACCCGGGCACGCCGCACACCCGCCCCGCGGCGGACGTGGCACCCCGTCCACCGCCGCCCTCTGATCCGGGCGCGCCGCGCTCCCCGCCCCGTCCGCCGGGCACCCCCTCCGGACCCCTCCCCGCCGCCGGGTGCGGGCCGCTCACCGCCGTCCCGGGCCCGCCGTTCCGGCGGCCGTTCCCCGGCTCGCGGCGCGTAAAGAATTCGTCTTGGGGTGGTCAGGTTTTCCTCTTTGGCCTCACGTACGGTGGGGCCATGACGACGATGACGCCCGGCTCCAACATCCCGCTCTCCGCACCGCGCGTGGTCGTGGAGGTGACCGCGCCCCAGGCGCTGGACGTGTCCGCGCTGCTGGTCACCGCGGTCGGCAAGGTGCGCTCGGACGCCGACTTCGTCTTCTTCAACCAGCCGCACGGGCCCGGCGCCACCCACCGCCCCGCTTCGCCGGGCACCCCGGACGCGATCGTGGTGGACACCCGGGCCGTCCCCGCCGACATCGACAAGGTCGTGGTCACCGCGAGCCCGGACGCCGCGGGCGCGACCTTCGCGGGCACCGAGCCGACGGCCACGGTGCGGGACGCGGACAGCGGCGCCGTCCTCGCCACCTTCACCCCGCCGCGGCTGACCACGGAGACCGCGCTCGTCGTGGTGGAGGTCTACCGCCGCCAGGGCGCCTGGAAGCTGCGCGCGGTCGGGCAGGGGTACGCCAACGGCCTGGCGGGCATCGCCACCGAC
Source organism: Streptomyces capparidis (assembly GCF_054782095.1). NCBI lineage: Bacteria > Bacillati > Actinomycetota > Actinomycetes > Kitasatosporales > Streptomycetaceae > Streptomyces > Streptomyces capparidis. The sequence continues at coordinate 54,143 of NZ_BAAGTD010000024.1, forward strand.
TTCGGGGTCACCGTGGACGACGCCCCGGCGCGGCCCGCCCCGGCCCCGGCCCAGCCCGCCCCCGCCCCGCCCGCCCCGGCGCAGCCCGCGCCGCCGTCCGCCATGCCGCAGGCGCCCGTGCCCGCTCCCGGCGGCGGGTTCGCCCCGCAGAGCGGCGGCTTCGGCCCGCCCGCCCCGATGCCGCAGGCCCCGACCATGCCCCAGGCGCCCGCGGCGCCGCAGGCCCCGGCGCGGCCCGCCGCGCCGCAGGGCCCGGCCGTCCCCGCCGCCTCGACCGGTGTGGTGAACCTGGACAAGGGCCGGGTGAACCTGCGCAAGAACGAGACGGTCTCCCTGGTCAAGACCGGCCGTCCCATGCTCTCCGTGGTGCGGATGGGCCTGGGCTGGGAGCCCGCGTTCGGCGGCCGGAGCATCGACCTGGACGCCTCGGTGATCGCCTACGACGTCCGCCGCAAGAAGGTGGACAACGCCTGGTTCATGAAGCTGTCCATCCTCGGCGGCGCCGTCCAGCACTCCGGCGACAACCTCACCGGCCAGGGCGCCGGCGACGACGAGGTGATCACCGTGGACCTGAGCCGGGTGCCCGCCGAGGTCTCCGGCCTGGTCTTCGTCGTCAACTCCTTCTCGGGCCAGAAGTTCACCGAGGTGGCCAAGGCGTACTGCCGCCTGCTCGACGGCCACGACAACTCCGAGCTGGTCCGCTTCGACCTGACCAACTCCGAGTCCCGCACCGGGGTGATCATGTGCAAGCTGGTGCGGCAGTTCTCCGGCGAGTGGCACATGACCGCGATCGGCCAGTACGTGGACTCCAAGACCGTGCGCGGCATGGTCAAGCCGGCCGCCGCCATCCTGTGAGGTCCGCCGCCGAGCACGGAGGTCCGCCGCTCCTCCCCGCGCAGGGGGGAGCGGCGGACCTCCGTCGAGCGGCGGCCGGTGGGGGGAGCCGACCGCTGCCCGCCCCGATCGCTCCGGCCCCCAGGGCGGAGCGAAGGGCAACGGTGGCGCTGGTGACCAGCCCGTTCGGCGCTGTGCCGCCGCGTCCTTCCACCGGTCGCCCGGCGGCTCCTCCTACCGGTAGGTGATGTCGGAGGAGGAGTAGATGCAGTGGGTGCCGTCGGCACCGCTGCCGAGCTTCGTGGACGAGCCCTGGCCCTTGATGACGCCCTTCCACCGCTCGCAGATCGGCAGCTTGCGGCTGGGGTCGTTGAGGACGGTGATCCGCGTGAAGCGGGCCGTGTCACCGTAGTTGCTGTTGATGCCGACTACGGCGTCCGCCGGGGCGGTCACGGTGATGTTCTCCAGCCGGACGTGCCGCTGGTACTGCTTGGAGCAGTCGCCGCACGCGCGGTACAGCTTCCCGAAGTCGCTGACCTCGAAGTTCTTGATGACCATCGTGCCCGGGCCGTTGTGCTGGAAGACCTTGTCCGAGGCCTTCTTCGCCCCGCCGCCGTCGATCGTCATGGTCTGCGAGGCGGAGGTGCCCTTGAACGTGGCGGCGTCCTCGCCCACGTCCTCCCACCAGACGTTGCGCAGCGTGCAGGTGCCCAGGCAGTGGATGCCGTCCTGGCCGGGAGCGCCGATGACGACGTTCGACAGCGTCCCGCCGTTGGCGACCTCGAACAACGGCGCCTGACTCTCGCTCTGGTCGCCGCTCTTGCCGTAGAAACGTTTCATCTTGCCGTCGTACGAGCCGCTGACCGGGATCGTCTGGGTGACGGGCACGGACTCGGTGGGCGTGGGCCAGGCGGTCGCGGCGGCGTTCGCCGAGCTGCCGCCGATCGCCTGCGGCACGACGAGGCCGGCCGTGGCCGCGCCGAGCAGCGCCAGCCTGCGCAGCCGGGTGGTCCTGCGGACACGCGTCACGTGTCCACCTCCTTGGTGGGGGGATGAGCGTCGTTCGAGATGATGTCCAGGGTTCGGAGACCTGAACATCACCCCTTGCGAAAACCGACGATAGAAAGCGCTTGCTGATGCGTCAACGCTCTTGCCGCAACAGCCCGTGAGTGGCCGAAAACAATCGCTCGGACGTTCACATACACGGATAACGGCATGTCAGACGGCGGCGCGCCGACCGGGCGGGACCGGGGGCCGTCCGAGAACGAACGAGGGCGGGCCGGACCCCGTCACACAGGGGTCCGGCCCGCCCGGGTGCCGCGTCCGGCTACCGGTGCCGCCGCCAGGGCCCGGTGATCGCATACATGATCCCGGGGTTCTGGACGGAGGCGAACAGCGTCTCGCCGTCGGGCGAGAAGGTCACCCCGGCGAACTCGCTGTCGTTCAGCTCGTTGCGCGCCAGCGGGTAGGTGCGCCCGTCGTCGGTCGCCCCGAACAGGTGCTGCACGCCCTCGCCGTCCTCGGCCAGGATCAGCCCGCCGTGCGGGGAGACGGTGATGTTGTCGGGGCCGTCCAGCGCGCCGCCCCGCTCCGGGTCCGGGTTGACGCCGAGCAGCACCTTCAGGGTGAGCGTGCGGCGGCGCGGGTTGTAGAACCACACCTGCCCGTCGTGCGCCGCGCCCGGGCTCTCCGCGCGGGCGTACGACGACACCACGTACACCCCGGCGTCTCCCCACCACATGCCTTCGAGCTTGCGGGCGCGGGTGACCTGCCCCTCGCCGAACTGCTTGCGGACGGGGGTCTCCACCGCGTCCCGGTCGGGCACAGGGACCCAGTCCACGCCGTACACGGTGCCCACCCGCGTCGCCCGGGACAGGTCGTCCACGAAGCGGCCGCCGGAGTCGAAGCAGCGGAACGCCTCCAGGGTGCCCGCGTCGTCGGCGAGGGTGCGCAGGCGGCGCCGGCCGTGCTCGAAGCCCCGCGGCGGGGTCCAGCGGTAGAGCAGCCCGTTGGGGCCCGAGGCGTCCTCGGTCAGGTACAGGTGGCCGCGCCTGCCGTCCACCACCACGGCCTCGTGCGCGAACCGGCCGAGCGCCTTGACCGGCTTCGGCGAGCGGTTGGCGCGGCGGTCGGCGGGGTCCACCTCGAAGACGTACCCGTGGTCCTTGGTGTAGCCGCCCGTGCCCGCCTTGGCCTCGGTCTCCTCGCAGGTCAGCCAGGTTCCCCAGGGCGTCGCGCCGCCCGCGCAGTTGACGGCGGTGCCGGCGACGCCCACCCACTCGGTGACGTGGCGCCCGTCCCGGGAGACCTCCACCACGGTGCAGCCGCCGGCCGCCGCCGGGTCGTAGACCAGCCCCTCCACATGCGGCACCGGGTCGGCGGCGGTGCCCGGCTGCCCGCCGATCTCGTGGTTGTTCACCAGCAGCACGGATCCGCGCGGCCCGGCGAAGGCGGCGGTGCCGTCGTGCTTGCCCGGCGTGGTGCCGCCCCCTTCGAGCGGGGTGACCCCGGCTCTGGTGACCACCCGGTAGGCGAAGCCCGCGGGCAGCGCCAGCAGGCCCTCGGGGTCGGGCACCAGCGGCCCGTACCCGAGCGGGCGCCCGCCGTGCCGCTCCCCCGGCTCCTCGGCGAGCGCCCCGGGGGCCGTGGCGAGCACCTCCACGCTTCCCGCCAGCGCGATCCCCGCGCCGGTGACCGCCGAACGCTGCACAAAGTCCCTACGAGTGAGCGGCATGGCTTCTCCCCTGCCCCAGAGCCGACCCGTCGCGTCCGCCGTCCGACGGCGCGGCCATACCATCGCGGGCGCGGGCGAACTCCGGGTGAACGGCGGGCGGCGGACAGGACGCGCTCCCCCGGGCAGCGCGTGCGCCCCGGCCGCGTGCCCCTTCCGCAGCGCGCCTCCCCCGCCCGCGCGCCGTCAGCCGGCCGCCGCGAGCAGCCCCGCCGCCAGCGGCCGCGGGTCCTGCCCCTCCGGCAGCCCGCTCACCTGGCCGTCGCCCACCTCCACCACCCGCCACACCCCGTCCGAGCGCAGCGCCACATCGGTGGTGACGAAGCGGCAGCCGAGCGCCCGCACCAGCGGCGCGACGTGCGCCAACTCCGGTTCGGGGCAGGCCCCCGGGGTGTCGGGGTGCGCGGTGACCAGCAGCGGCGCGCCGTCCAGCCACCACACCCTGGCCTCCTCGCCGGTGAAGTACTCGAACGCCCGCAGCACCACGCCGCCCGTCAGGAACTCGCCCTGGAGCTCCACGAACCGCCGCACCACGGCGGCCAGTCGTGCCGCGTCCGCGGTGTCCGGGACGTGGCACGCCTCGGCCCACTCGTGCTTGCGCGACTTGACCCAGTCCTTGACGACGGCGGCCCCGGGGCCGACCGCGGCGGCGAGCCGGGCCAGCTCGGCGGCGCCGGGTACCGCGCCGGGCGCCGCGGTCAGCCAGGCGCTGCGCGGCGTGGCCTCCTCGAACACGTCGTACCAGCCCGGCAGCTCGTGGGCGGCCCGGTACCGCTCGGCGGAGGTGGCCGGGGGGCTGCCGCGCCCGGCCAGCGCCCCGGCGAGCGCGGCGTACCGGTCCGCCGGGATCATCCACCCCCGGTACCACAGCGGCCCGCTCCCGCGCGGCACCCGCGCCACGGCGCCGTCCGCGTCCCCGGCGAGCAGCGCTTCGTGGTCCAGCAGCACGACGCGCCCGCCGAGCTCCCGGACGGCGGCGGCCTCCGCGGCGAACGCCGGGTCGGGGCGGCGCGGCGCGAGCGGGTCGGCGCACATCAGGACGGTCTCCCCCATGGGGCGCAGCCTAGCGCCGCGCCGTCCGGGGCCGTCCGGGCGTTCCCCCGTCACCCGGCGCGGCGGCTGAGGTGCTCCCACTTCTCCAGCTCCGCCAGGTGCCGCCGGTGCATGTCGAGCACCATGTCGTACGAGGCGCCGCCGAGCACCACCCGCCGGGGCGGTTCGGCCATGCCGGCGATCTCCAGCACCACGGGCGCGGCCGCCTCGGGGCCGGGCCCGGCGTCGTCGCCCCAGATCTCGGCGAGCTTGGCGCGCAGCGGCGCGTAGGCCTCGTTCTCGGCGGTGAACGTGGTGCCCAGGGTGAACAGGCCGGTGTCGTAGCCGCCCATCTGGAGGATGGTCACCTTCACCCCGAAGGGCTCGACCTCCATCGCGAGCGCCTCGCTCATGGAGTCCAGCGCCGCCTTGCCCGCGCCGTACAGGCCGACGGAGGCGAAGCCGCCGCTCGACCCCATCGACGACACCTGGAGCAGGTGCCCGGAGCCCTGCTCGCGCAGTTTCGGGACGACGGCCTGGGCGACCCACAGCGCCCCGAAGAAGTTGGTGTCCAGGTGAGCGCGGGCCTGCTCCTCGGTGGTCTCCTCCAGCATGCCGAGGAGCAGCCCGCCGGCGTTGTTGACGACCACGTCCAGCCTGCCGAACGCGGCCTGGGCGCGGTCCACCGCGGCGAACACCGCGGCCCGGTCGGAGACGTCGAGGGACAGGGCGAGCAGCCGTCCCCCCGAGGCGGCCACCAGGGCGTCGAGCGGGCCGACGTCGCGGGCGGCGGCGACGACGCGGTCGCCCGCCGCGAGCGCGGCCTCGGTGAAGGCGCGGCCCAGGCCGCGGGAGGCGCCGGTGACGAACCAGACGCGGGCGTCGGGGCGGGGGTCGTGGACCATGCGTCGCTCCAGCTTCGCTTCGATGAGGCGAGACGGATCGTTCCGTCTCGTTGCAACGGAACGCTAGACGGACGACGCCGCCCTGTCAAGACGGAACGTCTCGTCTCGTTTCTGTGGTAGGGTGAGGCATGCCGGACAGCACCCGCACCCCCGACCCGGCGCGCCGCAGCGAGCGGTCGCGCCGCGCGATCCTCGCCGCCACCCGCGACCTGCTGGCCGAGGCCGGCTACCGGAGGCTGACCATCGAGTCCATCGCCGCCCGCGCGGGCGTCGGCAAGCAGACCATCTACCGCTGGTGGCCCTCCAAGGGCGCGGTGGTCTTCGACGCCCTCCTCGCGCTGAGCAGCCCCGAGGACACCGGGGAGATCACCCTCCCCGACACCGGCGACATCGAGGCCGACCTGAGAACCGTGTTGCGGGCGACGGTCGCGGAGTTCGCCGACCCGGCGTTCGACGCCCCCGTCCGCGCGCTCAACACCGAGATCATCCACGACCCGGAGCTCGCCGCCGCCTACCGCGAGCGGCTCGCCGCGCCGCTGGAGGAGGCGAAGAAGGCCCGGCTGCGCTCGGCCCAGCACGCCGGCCAGTTGGCCGCCGACGCCGACCTCGACCTGTTCCTGGAGGTGCTGTACGCCCCGCTGTACCAGCGGTGGCTGCTGCGCACCGGGCCGCTGACCCCCGAGTACGCCGACAGCCTGGTGGCCGCGGCGCTGCGGGCGTTCCGCCCGTAGGGGCGCGTCCCTGGGGCCCGCCCGGGGCGGTGCCGTCACCGGCGGCGCCGCCGCCCCGGGAGGGGCGGCGGCGCGATGGGGTCAGCCCCGGGGCCGGATCCGGACGACCTGCGGGTCGTGGTCGCTCGCCTGGTCGGCGAACTCGGCGTTGATGTGGACGATGTCGTAGTCGTGGTCCTTGATGCCGCGGCTGGTGAGGATGTGGTCCAGCGTCTGCGAGTTGCCGTTGAAGACGTAGGAGTACCGCTCGCCGCGCGGCAGCTTCTCCACCAGGTCCTTCAGCGCGCCGTCCGCGGTGAGGGTCCGCATCGCCGGGGAGAACGGGAAGTCGTTGAAGTCGCCCGCGGCCACCACGTTCGCCCTCGGGTCGATGGCCAGCAGGTCCTTGACGAACGCGTTCACCAGCGCGGCCTGCTGGATCCGCTGGGTCTCCGTGGAGCGGGTCGGCGGCTGGAAGCGGCTGTCCAGGCCCTGGTCGCCGCCCTTGGAGTTGAAGTGGTTGGCGATCACGAACACCGTGCGGCCCTGGAAGACGAACTCGCCGACCAGCGGCTTGCGGCTGGCCTGCCACGCCGGGTCGGCGGGCGCGATGCGGCCCGGGGAGGCCGACAGCGCGGCCTCGCCGTCCCGCTCCACCGCGGCGACCGGGGTGGTCGCGTCGCCACCGGGCCGGTCGGTGAAGGAGACCCGCTCGGGGTTGTAGAGGAACGCCACGCGGATGTTGCCGCCGGGCTGCCCGCCGTCCCGGTCGTCCACCGGGTCGATCTGCCGCCACTGGTAGTCGGGGCCGCCCGCCGCGCGGACCGCGTCGGCGAACCGCCGCAGGGTGGCCTCGGCGGAGACCACCGCGTCGTTGGTGGGGCCGTTGTCGTCCTGGATCTCCTCCAGGGTGAGGATGTCGGGCGAGGCCAGGTTCTCCACCACGGCCCCGGCCAGGCGGTCGAACTTGGCCTGGGGGTCGCGCGGGGAGAGGTTCTCCACGTTGTAGGTGGCGATCGCCAGCTCGGAGCGCTTCTGCGGGCGGGTGCGCTCCGGGGCCAGGCCGCCGGAGGACAGCTCGCCGAGCGCGGTCGCCTGGGGCTCGTAGCCGCCGAACTGGTCGTAGTCCAGCGGGCCCTCGGTGGTGCCGGTCAGCTCGTCGCCCACGTTCGCCTGCGGGAAGGGGCGCTGCGCGAACGGGATCAGGGAGGTGACCTTGATCCGGCCGGGGTTCTGCGCGGTGTAGGAGTCGTACAGGGCGCCGCCGTGCGCGGTGCGGACCTCGCGCGGCTCCACGGTCACCCACAGCTCGCCGAACTCGGTGGACGGGCCGATGACGGGGCTGTCGCCGACGCGCACCCGCATGCCCTCCAGCGACTCGTACCGGTCCAGCGCGAAGGTGCCGGGGCGCAGCGTCAGCGGCTCGACGGTGCCGCCGCCCGCCTCGGGGGCGTAGCGGTCCGGCACGGTGCGCCGGTCCAGGGCGAACGCGGCGGGCAGGGGGTTGCCGGTGGAGCGGACGGTCCAGGTGGCGCCGGTCAGCTCGGTGAGGGACTGCACGCCGGAGGAGGCGCCGCCCGGGTAGTACTCGGTGACGGTGCCGGAGACCAGCACCTCGTCGCCGACGGCCACCGCCGGGGTGGTGGAGCCGGTGAAGACGAACACGCCCTCGCTGGTGGCCGGGTCGGCGTCCGGGGCGGTGTCCTGGATCCAGAAGCCGCGCGCCGAGCCGAAGGCCCGCACCGCGGTGACCGTGCCGGGCACGTCCGCCACCCGCTTGCCGGCCAGCGGGGACACGCGGGTGTCGCCCTGGATGTCGTGGACGCGCACCCCGTCGGCGGCGGCGGTGTGCGGCGCGGCCAGCAGGCCCGCGGCGAGCGCCGCGGCGGACAGGGCGGCGACGGACAGGGTTCTGCGCGGCGGCGCGGAGCGGCGCGCGGTACGGGGCGGGACGGGTATCGGGTCGTGCGGCATGTCGGTTCCCCCCAGGAGGCGGTGTGCGGGCACGGTGGACGGATTTCGGACGGGCGGCGGCGCCGGCGGGCGGTCCCACCCGCCGGCGGCGCGCCCCCGCCGCCGCGCGGGCACCCGCCACGGCGGGCCGGGACACCGTCGATGGAGGGGAGTTGTAGCGCACGGAGGTGACCGGCGGGTGGCCACCGGGTTTCTACGCGCGTCAATCTCCTGCCGTGGCGGTGTTCCTGTCAAGGGCCGCCCGCGGGCCGGCCTCACAGGACGGCGCGATGCGTACGGTTCCCGGCAGGGGCGCGCACCGGCGCACTAGGGTGGACCGCGGTCACCCACCCATCGAGGAGAACCCCCGCATGGCCGGACGCAGCCCCGCCGACAGTGACGTCCACGGGCCCGAGACGGACGCCTTCACCGACCCCGAGACGGCGATGCCGCCCGTCGCCCTGCCGCCCCCGCCGCAACTGGCGCACCTCGCCCTCCGGACACCCACCTTCGACGCCGCCGTTCGCCTGGCGCGCTGGACCGCCCCCCGCCTGCCCGTCACCCGGGACGGCCTGCCGCACCTGGGCGACGCCCGCCGCGCGGCCCGCGAGCTCGACCTGCTCCCCGAGGCGGGCCGCGAGCAGGTGCTGGGCGCGCTCAGCGACGCCGAGGAGCTGGACGAGCTGTACCTGCCCTGGTCGGTCGCCGAGGAACTGGGCCTGATCGACGTGGACGAGGACGTGGCGACCCCGGGCGCGCAGTTGTCCGTGGTCGACTCGGGCGAGCCCGAGGAACTGCTCGACCTGTGGTGGGAGGCGGCCGAGACGGTGGTCGCCGAGGCGAGCCTGCCGGACGTGGACGTGATGCTGGCGGCGGCGGAGGACGGCGAGGAGGACTTCGACCTCGAGGCCGACGCCGAGCTGTGCTACGCCGCGCTGGAGAACCTGTACCTGATCTCCGCGCTGGAGGCCGACCCCGCCGCGGCGCCCGGAGCCGGGGGCCACGACGTGCCGCTGCCGGTGCTGGCCGCGTCCATGGTGGTGCCCGACGACATGGACTCCCCCACCGACGAGGCGCTGGAGGAGGTCTCGTCGGTGATGATGCGGCTGGACACGGTGCTGCGCCGGATCACCGGGATCGGGATCGTGGACTACCTGCCGGTGGACCCCGCGCTGGTCGAGGAGGACGACGAGGCGGACGACGCCGGGCGGTTCGGCCCCGAGGGGGACGACGACGTGGACCGCTACGGCGTGGTGCGGCTCACCCCGCTGGGCGTGTACGGGGTGCGCCGCCGCCTGCTGGAGACCGGGGTGGCGGCACCCGCCGTCGGCGACCTGGCCGGCGCCGGGGCGGACCGGCTGCTCGACGCCATGGCGGCCTACCCGGACGGCGCCGCCCGCCTGGAGGCGCAGGAGTGGATCAGCCGCCGCCGGCCGGTGGACGCCGCCCGGGAGCTGCTGGACGCGGCCCGCGGCGACGACCCGTGGGCGCCGCGCCGCCGTCTGTACTGCCAGCAGGCGCTGGCCCTGGTGGGCCCGGAGGGCGACCCCGCGCTGCGCGAGGTGCTCGACGACCGCCACCTCGGCGGCCTGGCCCGGGTCCGCCTCACCGAGCACCGCGCGCCGGACGTGCCCCCGCCGCCGGAGGACATGGTGTTCTGGCTGACCGTGGACACCCTGGCGGCGCAGCTCGCCGAGGACGACGAGGAGCTGCTGGCCGAGCTGGTGCGGGGCATCCCCGTCCGGGAGGAGCCGGAGTCCTTCTTCTCCGCAGCCTGGAAGGTGGACCACCCGGCGACGGCCGAGGTCCTGGACGCGCTGGGCCGCCTGCACCCGGACGGCGCGGTGGCGAAGGAAGCCCGCAAGGCGGCCCTGAGGGCCCGGACGCGGCAGGGGTAGCGGGCGCGGGGCGGCGGGCCCCGGCGCGGCCGATCTTGACTCCGACACCGGTGTCGGGCCTTACCCTCCTCCTGCCAGTGGCGCACGAGGTGAGGAGCGGGGCATGCCGGGAGTCGTCGTGGTCGGAGCCGGGCCGGGGATCGGCCGCTCGGTCGCGCTGAGGTTCGCGCGGGAGGGCCTGCCGGTGGCGCTGGTGGCCCGCACCCCGGGGACGGTGCGGGCCGTGGCCGAGGCGGTGGAGCCCTCCGGGGTGCCGGTGCTCGCGCTCACCGCCGACTGCACCGACGAGGCGGGCCTGCGGGCCGCCCTGGACGCGGCGGGCGCCGAGCTGGGCCCGCCCGACGCCGTGGTCTACAACGCGGCGCTGATCCGCCCCGACTCCCCCGGCGAGCTGTCGCTGCGCGAGCACTTCGACGCCTGGGCGGTGAACGTCGGCGGCGCGCTGACCTGCGCCGCCCACCTCCTGCCCGCGATGGCGCGGGCGGGCGGCGGCACGTTCGTCGTCACCGGCGGCATGCCCGAGGCGAAACCGGCGTACACGAGCCTGTCACTGGGCAAGGCCGGGGTGCGGGCGCTGGTGGAGCTGCTCGACGCGGAGTACGGCCCGGCGGGCGTCCACGTCGCCACCGTCACCGTGGACGGCCCCGTCGCGCCCGGCACCCCGTTCGACCCGGACGACATCGCCGAGCACTACTGGACCCTGCACACCCAGCCCCGCGGCCGGTGGCTGCGCGAGATCCTGCACGACGGGACGGCGCCGGGCGTCACCCCGACAGGGACCGCTTCGGGCTGAGCACGCAGAACTCGTTGCCCTCGGGGTCGGCCAGCACCGTCCAGGTCACGTCCGGCCCCTGCCCGACGTCCACCCGGCGCGCCCCGAGCCCCTCCAGCCTGGCCACCTCGGCGGCCTGGTCGTCGGGCGAGAGGTCGAGGTGCAGGCGGTTCTTGACCGTCTTGCGCTCCTCCACCGGCACGAAGCAGATCCCCGGCCAGGAGTTCTCGTCCCGCCCGATGACCACCTCGTCCTCCGCCTCGAACAGGATCCGGTGGTCCAGCACCCTGGCCCACCAGCGGGCCAGGCCCGCGACGTCACGGGCGTCCACGATGATCTGATAGAGCGAAAGAGCCATGGGCACCAGTGTGAACCGTTGCCCATGGCTTTCCCGTGTACGGCGCGGCGTGTCTCAGACGTTGAAGCCCAGCGCCCGAAGCTGCTCGCGGCCCTCGTCGGTGATCTTGTCGGGGCCCCACGGCGGCATCCAGACCCAGTTGATGCGCAGGTCGGAGACCAGGCCCTCGGTGGCGGACTTGGCCTGGTCCTCGATGACGTCCGTCAGCGGGCACGCCGCCGACGTCAGCGTCATGTCGACCGTGGCCACATTGGCCTCGTCCACGTGCAGGCCGTACACCAGGCCGAGGTTGACCACGTCGATGCCCAGCTCCGGGTCCACGACGTCCATCAGGGCCTCGGTGAGGTCCTCGATCGAGGCGGTGCCCGCCGAGGTGCCCTCGATCACGGGGTTGTCGCTCATGCGGTTTCCTCCCGGCCCCCGGCGGACAGCGCCTGGGCCGTCGCGTCCTTCCAGGCCATCCAGCTCAGCAGAGCGCATTTCACTCGTGCCGGGTACTTCGACACCCCGGCGAACGCGACCGCGTCCTCCAGGACGTCCTCCATGGCGTCGTCGGGCTCGACTCCGCCCTTGGACTGCATCAGTTCCAGGAAGGTCTCCTGGATCCTGCGCGCCTCGTCGAGCTGCTTGCCCACCAGCAGCTCGTTCAGCACCGAGGCGCTCGCCTGGCTGATCGAACAGCCCTGGCTCTCGTAGGAGACGTCGGCGATCACCGGGCCGTCGAGGCGCACCCGCAGGGTGATCTCGTCGCCGCAGGTCGGATTGGTGTGGTGCACCTCCGCGTCGCCGTCCCTGAGCCCCTTGCCGTGCGGGTGCTTGTAGTGGTCCAGGATCACGTCCTGGTACATGGAATCCAGCTTCACCATCAGCCTCGTCGCCCTCGTCGCCCTCGTCAGCCGAAGAAGTTCCGTACCTGCTCCAGGCCCTCGACCAAGGCGTCGACCTCGGCCGGGGTGGAGTACAGATAGAACGACGCCCGCGTGGTCGCCGGAATTCCGTAGCGCAGGCAGACGGGCCGGGCGCAGTGGTGGCCGACGCGGACGGCGATGCCCTGCTCGTCCAGCACCTGGCCCACGTCGTGCGGGTGGATGTCACCGAGCGTGAAGGAGATCGCGGCGCCGCGGTCCTCGCCGGTGACCGGGCCGATGATCCGCAGATCCGGCACCTCGAGCAGCCGCTCCACCGCGTACGCGACGATGGCGTGCTCGTGGGCCTCGATCTTGTCCATCCCGATCGCGTTGAGGTAGTCCACGGCCGCGCCGAGGCCCACGGCCTGGGCGATCGGCGGGGTGCCCGCCTCGAACTTGTGCGGGGCCGGGGCGTAGGTGGACGAGCTCATCGAGACCGTCTCGATCATCTCGCCGCCGCCGAGGAACGGCGGCAGGTCCTCCAGCAGCTCCTGGCGCCCCCACAGCACGCCGATGCCGGTGGGGCCGCACATCTTGTGCCCGGTGAACGCCACGAAGTCCGCGCCCAGCGCCTGCACGTCCAGCGGCATGTGCGGGGCGGCCTGCGAGGCGTCCACCACGACCAGGGCGCCGACCTCCTGGGCGCGGCGGACGATGGCGTCCACCGGGTTGACCGTGCCCAGGATGTTGGAGACCAGGACGAAGGAGACGACCTTGGTCCGCTCGGTGATGACCCGGTCGATGTCCGAGATGTCCAGACGGCCGTCGTCGGTGAGCCCGAACCACTTCAGCTTCGCGCCGGTGCGCTGCGCCAGCAACTGCCACGGCACGATGTTGGAGTGGTGCTCCATCTCGGTGATGACGATCTCGGTGTCCCGGTCCACCCGGTACGGCTCGTCGGCCCAGCCGAGCATGTTCGCCACCAGGTTCAGCGACTCGGAGGCGTTCTTGGTGAAGACCACCTCGTCCCGGCTGGGGGCGTTGACGAACGCGGCGACCTTGTCGCGGGCGCCCTCGTACAGCGCCGTGGCCTCCTCGGCCAGGGTGTGCACGCCGCGGTGGACGTTGGCGTTGTGCCGCTCGTAGTAGTCGGTGATCGCGTCGAGCACCTGGCGGGGCTTCTGCGACGTCGCCGCGCTGTCGAGGTACACGATCTTCTTCCCGTCGTGCACCGTGCGGTCCAGCAGCGGGAAGTCCTTGCGGATCGCCTCGGCGTCGAGCAGGCCCGGCAGTTCCCTCACGCTGACGCGCCACCCTTCGCGTAGGCCTCGTAACCCTCGTTCTCCAGCTTGTCGGCGAGCTCGGGACCGCCGGACTCGGCGATGCGGCCGGCCGCGAACACATGCACGTGGTCGGGCTTGATGTAGCGCAGGATCCGCGTGTAGTGCGTGATCAGCAGCGTGCCCACCTCGCCGGTCTCGCGCACCCGGTTCACGCCCTCGGACACCACGCGCAGCGCGTCCACGTCGAGGCCGGAGTCGGTCTCGTCCAGGATCGCGATCCGCGGCCTGAGCAGCTCGAGCTGGAGGATCTCGTGCCGCTTCTTCTCACCGCCGGAGAAGCCCTCGTTGACGTTGCGCTCGGCGAAGGAGGGGTCGATGTTCAGCCGCTCCATGGCGGCCCTGACCTCCTTGACCCAGGTGCGCAGCTTGGGGGCCTCGCCGCGCACGGCCGTGGCGGAGGTGCGCAGGAAGTTGGACACCGACACGCCCGGGACCTCGACCGGGTACTGCATGGCGAGGAAGACGCCGGCCCTGGCCCGCTCGTCCACGCTCATCGCCAGGACGTCCTCGCCGTCGAGGGTGATGGTGCCGCCGGTGACCGTGTACTTGGGGTGCCCGGCCAGCGAGTAGGCGAGGGTGGACTTGCCGGAGCCGTTGGGGCCCATGATGGCGTGGGTCTCGCCCTGCTTCACGGTCAGGTCGACGCCGCGCAGGATCTCCCGGGGGCCGTTCTCGGCCTCGACGGAGACGTGCAGGTCGTGGATCTCAAGGGTTGCCATGGGGAACTCAGGACTCCTGGGTGACGGAGACGAGCACGTCGTCCCCTTCGATCTTTACGGGGTACACGGGGACGGGGCGCGTCGCGGGCAGGCCGGACGGCTTGCCGGTGCGCAGGTCGAAGGTGGAGCCGTGCAGCCAGCACTCGATGGCGCAGTCCTCCACCTCGCCCTCGGAGAGGGAGACGTTCGCGTGCGAGCAGATGTCGTTGATCGCGAACACCTCGCCCTCGGTGCGGACCACGGCAATGGGCGTGCCGCCCAGCGCGACCCGCTTGGGGGTGTCGTCCTCCAGCTCGCTGAGGGCGCAGACACGCTCGAAGCCTTCGGCTGCGGTCATGCTACGGACGCCTCCAGTTCCGCGTCGATCTTGGCGAGCAGGCGCTCCTCGACGTCCTCGACGCCGATGTGCTGCACCAGCTCGGCGAAGAAGCCGCGCACCACCAGGCGGCGGGCCTCGGGCTCCGGGATGCCGCGGGCCATCAGGTAGAAGAGCTGCTCGTCGTCGAAGCGGCCGGTCGCCGAGGCGTGCCCCGCGCCGACGATCTCGCCGGTCTCGATCTCCAGGTTGGGCACGGAGTCGACCCGGGCGCCGTCGGTGAGGACCAGGTTCCGGTTCAGCTCGTAGGTGTCGGTGCCCTCGGCCTCGGCGCGGATGAGCACGTCGCCGATCCACACCGCGTGCGCGCCCTCGCCCTGGAGGGCGCCCTTGTAGGCCACGTTGGACCGGCAGTGCGGCACGTCGTGGTCCACGAACAGGCGGTGCTCCTGGTGCTGCCCGGCGTCGGTGAAGAACAGGCCGTACAGCTCGGCCTCGCCGCCGGGGGCGCCGTAGACGACCCGGGGGTGCAGCCGCACCAGGTCGCCGCCGAAGGTGATGATCACGGACTTGAACGAGGCGTCGCGGCCCACCAGCGCGGTGTGCTGCCCGGCGTGCACGGCGCTGTCCGCCCAGTCCTGCACGGAGACGACGGTGAGCTTGGCGCCGTCGCCCAGCAGGTACTCGACGTTGCCCGCGAACGTGCCGTCGCCGGTGTGGTCGATCACCACGACCGCCTCGGCGAACGCGCCGACCTCGACCACCAGGTGCCCGAAGGAGGTGCCGCCCTCGCCGTGCGCGGCCACCCGCACCGGCCGGTCCAGCACCCGCTCCTTGGGGACGGAGACGACGGTGGCCTTCTCGAACGAGGAGTACGCCTGCGCGGCGACCCGGTCCACGGGCTTGCCGGCCCGGCCGAGCCGCGCGTCGTCCCGGCCCACGGTCTCCACGGCGACGCCCTCGGGGGCCTCGACGCTGAAGGACACGCCGCCGCCGTCGGCGGTGGCGGTGCCGTCGTGCAGGCCGCGCAGCCGCTCCAGCGGGGTGAACCGCCACTCCTCCTCGCGTCCGCTGGGCACCGCGAAGTCCGCGACGTCGAAGGACGCGGTGGCGCTCACCCGGGCGTCGACGGGATGCGCCGCGGTGGCCCGGCCGGTGCCGGGGCCGGCCAGCGGGGCACCGGCGCCGGCGGTGCCGACCTCGATCGACCCGGCTGTGGTGCTGCCGGCGGGGGTGTTGTCAGCCATGGCTGTGTGAACTGCTCGCTTTCTGTAGCTGCCCGGCCGGAGCCGGGGTGCGGCGACTTGCGGGGAGGGCCCGCCGGGTCCGGGATCCGCCGGCCCGTGCGGGCCGGCGGATCGGCCGTCGGCCGGGCGGGCCGCGGCGTGACGGCCGGTCAGCCGACCGCGCCCTCCATCTGGAGCTCGATCAGGCGGTTCAGCTCCAGCGCGTACTCCATGGGCAGCTCCCGCGCGATCGGCTCGACGAAGCCGCGCACGATCATCGCCATCGCCTCGTCCTCGGACAGGCCGCGGCTCATCAGGTAGAACAACTGGTCGTCGCTGACCTTGGAGACGGTGGCCTCGTGGCCCATGGACACGTCGTCCTCGCGCACGTCCACGTAGGGGTAGGTGTCCGAGCGGGAGATCGTGTCGACCAGCAGCGCGTCGCACAGCACGTTGGACTTCGAGCCCGCGGCGCCCTCGCCGATCTCGATCAGGCCCCGGTAGGAGGTGCGGCCACCGCCGCGCGCCACCGACTTCGACACGATGTTCGAAGAGGTGTTGGGGGCCATGTGGACCATCTTGGCGCCGGCGTCCTGGTGCTGGCCCTCGCCCGCGAAGGCGATGGACAGCGTCTCGCCCTTGGCGTGCTCGCCCATCAGGTAGACGGCCGGGTACTTCATCGTCACCTTGGAGCCGATGTTGCCATCGATCCACTCCATGGTCGCGCCCTCGTAGGCCACGGCGCGCTTGGTGACCAGGTTGTAGACGTTGTTCGACCAGTTCTGGATGGTCGTGTACCGGCAGCGGGCGCCCTTCTTGACGATGATCTCCACCACCGCGGAGTGCAGCGAGTCCGACTTGTAGATCGGCGCGGTGCAGCCCTCGACGTAGTGGACGTAGGCGTCCTCGTCCACGATGATCAGCGTCCGCTCGAACTGGCCCATGTTCTCGGTGTTGATCCGGAAGTAGGCCTGGAGCGGGATCTCCACGTGCACGCCCTTCGGCACGTAGATGAACGAGCCGCCGGACCACACGGCCGTGTTCAGCGCGGCGAACTTGTTGTCGCCGGCCGGGATCACGCTGCCGAAGTACTCCTGGAACAGCTCCGGGTGCTCCTTCAGGCCCGTGTCGGTGTCGAGGAAGATGACGCCCTGCTCCTCGAGGTCCTCACGGATCTTGTGGTAGACGACCTCGGACTCGTACTGGGCCGCGACACCGGCGATCAGGCGCTGCTTCTCCGCCTCCGGGATGCCGAGCCGGTCGTAGGTGTTCTTGATGTCCTCGGGCAGGTCCTCCCAGGAGGCGGCCTGCTTCTCCGTGGAGCGCACGAAGTACTTGATGTTGTCGAAGTCGATGCCGGACAGGTCCGAGCCCCAGGTCGGCATGGGCTTCTTCGCGAACAGCCCCAGGCCCTTCAGCCGCCGCTTGAGCATCCACTCCGGCTCGTTCTTCTTCGCCGAGATGTCCCGGACGACGTCCTCGGACAGGCCGCGCTTGGCGGAGGCGCCCGCCGCGTCGGAGTCGGCCCAGCCGTACTCGTACTTGCCCAGACCCTCGAGCTCCGGGTGAGCGGTCGTGGTCATGCGGGGTTCCTCCCGGCCGTGCTGGCAGATGCGGTCTTGCTTGCTGGTGGCTGTGGTGCGGTCGTGGTGCTCGCGGACGCGGGGTCCGCGGGCGGTCCGGTGGACGGCTGGGCCGCCCGCGCCGCCGGGCGGGGGACGCCGGTGACGGGGGGCGGCACGAACGTCGTGCACACCCCGTCGCCGTGGGCGATGGTCGCCAGGCGCTGCACATGGGTGCCGAGCAGGCGGGAGAACACCTCGGTCTCCGCCTCGCAGAGCTGCGGGAACTGCTCGGCGATGTGCGCCACCGGGCAGTGGTGCTGACAGAGCTGCTCGCCCGCGGGGCGCGGCCCGCGGCCGGGGACCGGCGGCGCGGGAGCGCTGCGCGCCGTGGCAGCGTACCCGTCCGCGGTCAGCGCCTCGGCGAGGGCCTTGGCCCGCTCGTGCGGCGCCGCGGCCTCCACGGCGGACCGGTACCGCTCCGCCTGCGCGGCGAACCGCGCCCTGGCGAAAGCCGCCACGGCCGCCTCGCCGGCCTCGCCGCCGCCCGCGGTGCGGGCGATCCAGCGGATGGCGTCGGCGGCGAGCTGGTCGTACGCCTGGTGGAACGCGTCGCGCCCGGCGTCGGTGAGCGCGAACACCCGGGCCGGCCTGCCCCGGCCGCGCCCGCCGTGGACGCGCTGCTCGCGGGCCTCGACCAGGCCCTCGGCCACCAGCGCGTCCAGGTGGCGGCGCACGGCGGCCGGGGTGAGCGCGAGGCGCCCGGCGAGGTCGGCGGCGGTGGACGGGCCGTGGTCCAGGATGGAGCGCACCACCCGGTCGCGGGTGCCGTGCGCCTCGTGGCCGTCCGGCGCGGACGCCTGGGGCCTGGCGGCCGCGTCCAGGGCCGGCCGGGCGGCCGTGGTGGCCGCCTGCCTGTCCCTGGTCGTCTCGCGCACGTATTTCACAACGCCATTGTTGCTTAATTCTCTTCCCGTGGACAAGCCGCGTCCCTCCGGACGGGCGGGTGTCCCTCATCACTAAGGGCACCCTTACCGAAAGTCCGCGCTGACCTGCGGTGACGGCCTCGCGACCGCCCGCCGCCCCGACCCCGGCCGCGAGCGGTCGGCCGGGTTCGTAGACTGCGTGCCATGCGCGAACACGCCGCCGTGGAGGTCGCCGGGCTGGTCAAGCGGTACGGCTCGAAGACCGCCGTTGACGGTCTCGACCTCACCGTGCGGCAGGGCGGCCTCACCGCCGTCCTCGGCCCGAACGGGGCCGGCAAGACCACCACCATCGAGACCTGCGAGGGCTACCGCCGCCCCGACGGGGGCACCGTGCGGGTGCTGGGCCTGGACCCCGTCGCCGAAAGCGCGCGGCTGCGGCCCAGGATCGGGGTGATGCTCCAGTCCGGCGGCGTCTACCCCGGGGCGCGCGCCGAGGAGATGCTGCGGCACACCGCGCGGCTGCACGCCCACCCGGTGGACGTGGACCTGCTGGTGGAGCGGCTCGGCCTCGGCAACTGCGGCCGGACCCCGTACCGGCGGCTGTCCGGCGGCCAGCGGCAGCGCCTCGCGCTGGCCATGGCCGTGGTGGGCCGGCCGGAGCTGCTGTTCCTGGACGAGCCGACCGCGGGCCTGGACCCGCAGGCCAGGCACGCCACCTGGGAGCTGGTCCGGGAGCTGCGCGCCGACGGGGCGACGGTCGTGCTCACGACGCACTTCATGGACGAGGCCGAGCAGCTCGCCGACGACGTGGCCATCGTCGACTCCGGGCGGGTGATCGCCCGCGGCAGCCCCGAGGAGCTGTGCCAGGGCGGCGCCGAGAACACCCTGCGGTTCACCGGCCGCCCGGGGCTCGACCTGCCGTCGCTGCTCAAGGCGCTGCCCGACGGCACCGCGGCCGCCGAGGTCACCCCCGGCAGCTACCGCATCGAGGGCAAGGTGGACCCGCAGCTTCTGGCCACCGTCACCTCCTGGTGCGCGCAGAACGGCGTCATGCCCGACCGGATCGCGGTGGAGCGGCGCACCCTGGAGGACGTCTTCCTGGAACTGACCGGACGGGAGCTGCGGTGACTCGGGCGACAGGCACGTTCGCACCGGCGCCGGGGGCGGCCCCGGTGTCCCGGATGATCAGGGCGCAGGCCGCCCTGGAGACCAGGCTGCTGCTGCGCAACGGCGAGCAGTTGCTGCTGACCGTGATCATCCCCACGGTGCTGCTGGTGCTCTTCAGCGCCGTGGACATCGTGGACACCGGGCCCGGCGAGCGGGTGGACTTCCTCGCGCCGGGGCTGCTGGCGCTGGCGGTGATGTCCACGGCGTTCACCGGGCAGGCCATCGCCACCGGGTTCGAGCGGCGCTACGGGGTGCTCAAACGGCTCGGCGCGAGCCCGCTGCCGCGGTGGGGGCTGATGGCGGCCAAGACCGCGTCGGTGCTGGTGGTGGAGGCGCTCCAGGTGGCGCTGCTGGTGGTGATCGCGCTGGCGCTCGGCTGGTCGCCGCACGGCAGCCCGCTGGCGGTGGCCGGGCTGCTGGTGCTGGGCACGGCCGCGTTCTCCGGGCTCGGGCTGCTGATGGCCGGGACGCTGCGGGCGGAGGCCACGCTGGCGGCGGCCAACCTGGTGTTCGTGCTGCTGCTGCTCGCCGGCGGGGTGCTGGTGCCGGTGGACAAGTTCCCCGAGGGGGTGCGGCCGGTGCTGGAGGCGCTGCCGATCACCGCGCTCGCCGAGGGGCTGCGGGAGGTGCTGCGGGACGGCGCCGGGATGCCGTGGGGCCACCTGGGGGTGCTCGCGGTGTGGGCGGTGGCCGGGATCGCGGCGGCGGGGCGGTTCTTCCGGTGGGAGTGAGCCGGGGGCGCGGCCCGGTGGCGGGGGCGCGTGAATGCGTTCACAAGCGGGCGCCTACCATGGCGGGGTGCGATCCGCGTTGAATCCCCTGGCGTACCTCGCCCGCCGCTGGCAGCCCTCCGCCCGTTTCGTGGAGCTGTCGGCCCTGGCCACGGTGGTGATGGCCGTCGTCATCATCGTCACCGGCGGGGCCGTCCGGCTCACCGAGTCCGGGCTCGGCTGCCCCACCTGGCCCACCTGCACCGAGGAGTCCCTCACCCCCACCAGTGAGATGGGCCTGCACGGCGCGGTGGAGTTCGGCAACCGGATGCTCACCTACGTGCTGAGCGCCGCGGTCGGCCTGGCCATCCTCGCCGCCCGGTCGCGCTCGCCGTGGCGGCACGACCTCACCCGGCTCGGCTGGGGCCAGTTCTGGCTGGTGGTGGCCAACGCCGTGATCGGCGGCATCACCGTGCTGACCGGCCTGAACCCGTACATCGTCGCCGGGCACTTCGTGGCCGCGGTCGGACTGCTGACGGTGGCCGTGCTGATGTGGCAGCGCACCCGCGAGGGCGAGGGGCCGGCCAGGCCGCTGGTGCCCGCGCCGGTGCGCCACCTGACCTGGTCCCTGGTCGGGGCGACGGCCGCGCTCATCGTCGTCGGCACCGTGGTGACGGGCGCGGGCCCGCACGCGGGCGACGCGCGGGAGGTGCACCGGATCGGGGTGGACTGGGAGCGCGTCACCCAACTGCACGTGGACCTGGCGTTCCTGGTGGTGGGCCTGACCGTGGCGCTGCTGTTCACGCTGCGCGCGGTGGGCGCGCCCGCGGCCGCCCGGGCCAGGACCAGGGACCTGGCGGTGGTGCTGCTGGCGCAGGGCGCGGTGGGCTTCGTCCAGTACTTCACCCACCTGCCCGAGGTCCTGGTCGGCACCCACATGCTGGGCGCCGCCCTGGTGTGGGTGGCGGTCCTGCGCGTCGCCCTGTCCCTGCGCGAGCGCCCCGCCGCCCCGCCCGCCGCGGTCCCCGCCCCCGACCGCGGCGCGACGGCCCCCGACCCCGCGGTGGCGGCCGCCCGCTAGCCGCCGCCCCCCTCTGGGCGCCGCCCGCCGGCCCGCGTCTCCCCCGCCCCGCCCGGTCCCGCGGGCCACCCGGCCCCCACCCGTTCGCGCGCGCGTTGCGCCAGGGGAACGCAGTGCGTGTCCGGCTGGTGACTCGGGTGCCGGCGCGGGGTATTTATCGCCGTGCCTACTCGTTGCAGAGGTCACCTACCGAAGGGGCGTGGCAACGTGATCCGACGGCGCAGCATCCTCGGCACAGCGGCGGGCATCACCGCGGCCACCACGGTCAAGGGCGCCTCCCCTGCCTCGGCGTCCGAAGCCCCCCGGGAGGACGGGGCGCCGCCGGGGGACGCGGGCGAGGGCCCGTTCGATACCGGGCCCGCGCGGGCGGCGCTGGCCAGGCTGCTGCCCCGCCACGCGGAGCAGGTGCGACTGCGGGCGGCGCAGCGGGCCGAGGGCGGGGCAGACTGGTTCCGGGTGAGCGGCGCGGCCGGGAGTGTCACGGTGGACGGGACCTCGCCGGCCGTTGTGCTGACCGGGTTCCACTGGTACCTGAAGTACTCCGCCGGGGTGGACGTCTCCTGGCCCGGCAGCAGCCTGGGCATGCTGCCGCACCGGCTGCCCGCCCCGGCCAGGGAGCTGCGGCGCACCGCGGTGGCGCGGCGTCGGTTCGCGTTCAACGACACCCACGAGGGCTACACCGGCCCGTACCGGGACTGGCGGGACTGGGAGCGCGAGATCGACCTGCTGGCGCTGAACGGCGTCAACCAGGTGCTGGTCACCGCGGGCCAGGAGGCCGTCTACCACCGCGTCCTCCAGGACTTCGGGTACTCCGAGGAGGAGGCGCGCCGCTGGATCCCGGGGCCGGCGCACCAGCCGTGGTGGCTGCTCCAAAACATGTCGGAGTTCGGCGGCCCGATGTCCAAGCAACTGCTGCGAGCGCGCACCTCGCTGGGCCGGCGGGTGGTCGAGCGGCTGCGGTCGCTGGGCATGGAGCCGGTGCTGCCGGGCTGGTTCGGCACGGTGCCGACGGACTTCGCGCGGCGCAACCCGGGCGCGCACACGGTGCCGCAGGGCGACTGGATAAAGGCGTTCACCCGCCCGGACTGGCTGGACCCGACCGGCGCGCACTTCGCCCGGGTGGGTGAGGCGTTCTACCGGCACCAGGGCGAGCTGTTCGGTTCGAGCGGCCACTACAAGATGGACCTGCTGCACGAGGGCGGCACCCCCGGGGACGTGCCGGTGGGCCCGGCGGCGCGCGGGGTGATGGCCGCGCTCCAGCGGGCCCGGCCCGGCGCGGTGTGGGTGCTGCTGGGCTGGCAGAACAACCCCAGGCGGGACGTGCTGGAGGCGGTGGACCGCAGCCGGGTGCTGGTGGTGGACGGCCTGTCGGACCGGTTCCCCGACCTGGACCGCGAGAAGCAGTGGCTGGGCGCGCCGTACGCCTTCGGCACCATCTACAACTTCGGCGGGCACACCACGATCGGCGCCAACGCCAGGATCTGGACCACGCGGTTCACCCGGTGGCGCACCAAGCCGCGCAGCACCCTGGACGGCATCGCGCTGATGCCGGAGGGGATGGGCACCAACCCGGCGGCGAACGACCTGTTCGCGGAGCTGGCGTGGACGCCCGGGGAGATCGACCACAAGGGCTGGTTCGCGGACTGGGCCGACCGCCGCTACGGCCGCCCGGACCGGCACGCCCGCGCCGCCTGGGAGCTGATCAGGAGCACCGCGTACGCGCTGCCCGAGGGCGAGTGGAGCGAGGCGCAGGACAGCCTGTTCGCGGCCCGGCCGAGCCTGACCACGCGGTCGGCGGCGTCCTGGTCGCCGCAGGAGATGCGCTACGACGGGCGGCGCTTCGCCCGCTCGCTCGGGGAGCTGCTGCGGGTCGCCCCGGCGCTGCGCGGCACCGACGCGTACCGGTTCGACGTGGTGGACGTGGCCCGGCAGGTGCTGGCCAACCACAGCCGGGAGCTGCTGCCGCGAATCGCCGCCGCCTTCGGGGAGCGGGACCGGGCGGAGCTCGACCGGCTGACCGGGCGGTGGCTGGCGGCGATGGAGCTGCTGGAGGAGCTGCTCGCCAGCGACCGGCGGTTCCTGCTCGGCCGCTGGCTGGAGGACGCCAGGCGCTGGGCGGCGGACGAGCGCGAGGCGGCGCGCCTGGAGTTCGACGCGCGGACCATCGTCACCGTGTGGGGTCCGCGCAGGGCCGCCGACGAGGGCGGGCTGCGGGACTACGCCAACCGGGAGTGGGCGGGCCTGGTGGGCGGGTTCTACCTGCCGCGGTGGCGCACCTTCTTCGACACGCTCGGCAAGGCGCTGGCGGACGGCGGGGAGCCGGAGCCGGTGGACTGGTTCGCCCTGGAGGACGCCTGGACCCGGCGCCGCGACACGTATCCGACCCGCCCCGTGGGCGACCCGCACGCGATCGCCACCCGGGTGTGGCGGCTGCTGGGCGACTAGCCGCCGGACGGCCGCGGCCCGGTCAGCCGCTGCCGCCGGGCGCGTACGGCTCGGCCTTGCGCGGGCCCTGGATGCCCGCCATGCGCTTCCACTCGTAGGGGCCCGTGCGCAGCCTGGCGGCGGTCTCGCCGTCGAGGGCGTCGCGGACGGTGATCCCGGCGAGCTCGGCGGCGCGGCGGGCGGTGCCCTGGTCGGGGGCGATCAGGTCGCCCCAGGCGCCGTCCGCCGCCACCAGCACGATCCGGGTGCCGCGCTGCCCGAGGTACTCCAAGGTGCCCTCGGCGGAGCCGCCGTGCTCGGCGGCGAAGCGGCGGGCGGCCCTGGCGAGCTTCTCGGCGCGGCGGGCGGCGCGCCGCTCGGCGCGGGCGGCGCCGTCGCGGGTGCTGTCGTCGCGCGTGTCGTCGGAGGTCGAGGTGGCGGCCATGCCCTCGATACTACTCGCCGGTAACAGGGGCTGCCAGGGTGATCGCCCCGCCGGGGGGATCAGCGCAGGAACGGGTCGATCGCCACGGCCAGGAACAGCAGGGTCAGATAGGTGATCGACCAGTGGAACAGCCGCATCTCCTGGAGCTTCGCCCCGACCACCCCGGCCCGCGCCCGCCGCTGGAGGGCGTGCGCCTCCCACAGCCACAGCCCGCCCAGCGCCACGGCGACGGCCGGGTAGACCAGGGAGGTGTCCGCCACCGGCCACAGCGCCAGCGACACGGCCACCATCACCCAGCTATAGACGACGATCTGCCGGGCGACCACGGTGTTGGACGCCAGCGCGGGCAGCATCGGCACGCCCGCCTTGATGTAGTCCTCCTTGACCTTCATCGACAGCGGCCAGGTGTGCGGCGGCGTCCAGAAGAAGACGACGAGGAAGAGGACCACCGGCGCCCAGTCGAGCGAGTCGCGCACCGCGGTCCAGCCGATGAGCACCGGCATGCAGCCGGCGATGCCGCCCCACACGATGTTCTGCGAGGTGCGGCGCTTGAGGCCCAGCGTGTAGACGAAGACGTAGAACAGGACCGCGGCCAACGACAGCGCCGCGGACAGAAGGTTCACCAGCGCGGCGAACCAGACCGTGGACACCACCGCGAGCGCGATCCCGAAGACCAGCGCCTCCCGCGGCGCGACCATGCCGGTGACGATGGGCCGCCGCTCGGTGCGGCTCATCAGCCGGTCGATGTCGCGGTCGATGTACATGTTCAGCGCGTTCGCGCCGCCCGCGGACAGATAGCCGCCGACCACGGTGGCCAGGACCAGCAGCAGGTCGGGAACGCCGTCCGCGGCGAAGAACATCACCGGGACCGTGGACATCAGCAGCAGCTCGATGATGCGGGGCTTGGTCAGCGCCACGAAGGCTTTCAGCCGGGCGCCGAGTGGCCGGCTACGGGGGCTTGCTCCGATGACCCCTGCGGGCCGGGACTCGACGGCCGTCACGAACACCCCTGAGTTGAAGACATGCGGGCCCCGGGCACATCGGTGTGCGGCCGGGGGCGCTCGCTGCGCGTACCACGCCACTTTAGACGCACGCCGACCAGCGCCCGCGCCGGGGGTCGCCCGTTTCGCGCGCGCCGTCCGCCGCCGCGGGCGGACCGAAGAAGCCCCCGCGCGCGGGCCGGAGGATCCCCCGTGCGGGGGCCTCGCGGCATCCGAGGTGTTCGTGACCCCGCCCGGCTGGGCAGGCGGCAGGCTGGAGCAAGTGACCGGACGGCACGCGCTCCGGGCGCGAGGGGAGCGGGCGCGGGGGACGACGGGAGGCGGGCCGTGGGCGGGCCCCGCCCCGGCCCGGCCGGGCCCCGCGGAGGGCGGCGGGCCGGCCCCCGGGGGACGAACCGGGTACCGGGCCCCGGGAATCAAGCCCCCTACCCGCCGGTTGCCCTGAGTATCGAAAGGATGCCCACCCCCCAGCGGTAGGCTCGGCAGCGCCCGGATTGCACGCCGTCAGCGGCGTTCGACAGTGAGAGGAGCCCTGACTCAGGGTGAGCACCAAGTCGACCCCCACAGCCTTCGAGTGGACCGATCTGGACCGGCGGGCCGTGGACACCGCCCGCGTGTTGGCCATGGACGCCGTGCAGAAGGTCGGCAACGGCCATCCGGGCACGGCGATGAGCCTGGCGCCCGCCGCGTACCTGCTGTTCCAGCGGATGATGCGGCACGACCCGACGACCCCCGACTGGGTGGGCCGCGACCGGTTCGTCCTGTCCCCCGGCCACACCAGCCTGACCCTCTACATCCAGCTCTACCTGTCCGGCTACGGCCTGGAGCTGGACGACCTCAAGGCGTTCCGCACCTGGGGCAGCCGCACGCCGGGCCACCCGGAGCACGGCCACACCGTCGGGGTGGAGACCACCACGGGGCCGCTGGGCCAGGGCATCGCCAACGCGGTGGGCATGGCCATGGCCGCCCGCTTCGAGCGCGGCCTGTTCGACCCGGACGCGCCCGCGGGCGAGTCCCCGTTCGACCACACCATCTGGGCCATCGTCTCCGACGGCGACCTGGAGGAGGGCGTGTCGGCCGAGGCGTCCTCGCTGGCGGGCCACCAGAAGCTCGGCAACCTGATCGCGGTCTACGACGACAACCACATCTCGATCGAGGGCGACACCGCCACCGCCCTGTCCGAGGACGTCGGCAAGCGCTACGAGGCCTACGGCTGGCACGTGCAGCGCATCGAGCAGTCCGGTGACGGCGACATCGACGTGGCCGCGCTGCACGCCGCGCTCACCGAGGCGCAGGCGGTCACCGACCGTCCGTCGCTGGTCATCGCCCGCACGATCATCGCCTGGCCCGCGCCCAACGCCCAGAACACCGAGGCCGCCCACGGCTCGGCCCTCGGCGAGGAGGAGGTCGCGGCCACCAAGCAGGTGCTCGGGTTCGACCCGGCCAAGCACTTCCAGGTGGAGCCCGAGGTCCTCGAGCACGCCCGCGCGGTGCTGGACCGGGGCCGCGAGGCGCACGCCGCCTGGGAGAAGCAGTTCCGGGCGTGGCGCCAGGCCAACCCGGACCGGGCGGCCGAGTACGACCGGATCGCCGCGGGCAGGCTGCCCGACGGCTGGGAGAAGGCCGTGCCGGTCTTCCCCGCCGGCAAGTCGGTGGCCACGCGCAAGGCGTCCGGCGAGACCCTCAAGGCCCTCGGCGCGGTGGTGCCCGAGCTGTGGGGCGGCTCCGCCGACCTGGCCGGGTCGAACAACACCACCATCGACAAGAACTCGTCGTTCCTGCCCGCGGACAACCCGCTGCCCGAGGCCGACCCCTACGGCCGCACCGTGCACTTCGGCATCCGCGAGCACGCCATGGGCTCGACCATGAACGGCATCGCCCTGCACGGCAACACCCGTGTCTACGGCGGCACCTTCCTGGTCTTCTCCGACTACATGCGCCCGGCGGTCCGCCTGGCCGCGCTGATGAAGCTGCCCGTCACCTACGTGTGGACGCACGACTCCATCGGCCTGGGCGAGGACGGCCCCACCCACCAGCCCATCGAGCACCTCGCGGCCCTGCGCGCCATCCCCGGCCTGAACATGGTGCGCCCCGCGGACGCCAACGAGACGGCCGTGGCCTGGCGGACCATCCTGGAGCGCCACCACGTCCCCGGCACCGGCCCGCACGGCCTCGCGCTGACCCGCCAGGGCGTGCCCACCTTCGACCGGGACACCTACGGCTCCGCCGAGCTGACCGCCAAGGGCGGCTACGTGCTGGCCGAGGCGTCCTCCGGCGCGCCGCACCTGATCCTCATGGGCACCGGCTCCGAGGTGCAGATCGCCCTGGAGGCCAGGGAGCGCCTGGAGGCCGAGGGCATCCCCACCCGGGTGGTGTCCATGCCCTGCCAGGAGTGGTTCCGCGAGCAGGACCAGGCCTACCGCGAGACGGTGCTGCCGCCGAACGTCCGGGCGCGCGTCTCCGTGGAGGCCGGTGTGGGCCTCGGCTGGCGCGAGTTCGTCGGCGAGGCGGGGCGTGTGGTGAGCCTCGAGCACTTCGGCGCCTCCGCCGACTACAAGGTGCTGTACGAGGAGTTCGGGCTGACCACCGAGGCGGTGGTGAAGGCCGCCCGCGAGTCGCTCGCCGCGGTCTCCACCGCCGAGTGACGCCACGCGATCCGACACAACGCCGCGCGATACCACACAACGAGGAGATGTAGGTCATATGACGGACGCACTCAAGCGCCTCAGCGACGCGGGCGTGGCGATCTGGCTGGACGACCTGAGCCGCACCAGGATCAGCTCCGGCAACCTCGCCGAGCTCGTCGAGAACCAGCATGTCGTGGGCGTCACCACCAACCCGACGATCTTCCAGAAGGCGATCGGCGAGGGTGAGGGCTACCACACCCAGCTTCGCGACCTCGCCGTGCGCGAGGTCACCGTGGAGGAGGCGGTGCGCATGATCACCACCTCCGACGTACGGGACGCGGCCGACGTGCTGCGGCCGGTGTACGAGGCCACCGACCGCCACGACGGCCGGGTGTCCATCGAGGTCGACCCGCGCCTGGCCCACCGCACCGACGCCACCGTCGCCGAGGCCAAGCAACTGTGGTGGCTGGTGGACCGGCCCAACCTGTTCATCAAGATCCCGGCCACGCTCGCCGGCCTGCCCGCGATCAGCGAGGTGATCGGCCGCGGCATCAGCGTCAACGTCACGCTGATCTTCTCCCTGGAGCGCTACCGCCAGGTGATGGACGCCTACCTGGAGGGCCTGGAGAAGGCGCAGGCCGCCGGCCTGGACCTGGCCACGATCGAGTCGGTGGCCTCCTTCTTCGTCTCCCGGGTGGACACCGAGATCGACAAGCGGCTCGACGCCCTGGGCACCCCCGAGGCCAAGGAGCTGCGCGGCAAGGCGGCCGTGGCCAACGCCCGCCTCGCCTACCAGGCGTACGAGGAGGTCTTCGGCTCCCTGGACGGCACGGTCCCGCCGTCGGAGCGGTGGGCCGCGCTGGAGCGGGCCGGCGCCAACCGGCAGCGCCCGCTGTGGGCGTCCACCGGTGTGAAGGACCCCGCGTACAAGGACACCCTCTACGTGGACGACCTGGTCGTCGCCGGCACCGTCAACACCATGCCGGAGGCCACGCTCGGCGCCACCGCCGACCACGGCGGGATCACCGGCGACACGGTGCACGGCACCTACGAGCAGGCCCGCGCCGACCTGGACGCCCTGGAGCGGCTCGGCGTCTCCTACGACGACGTCGTGGCCAGGCTCGAGGAGGAGGGCGTGGAGAAGTTCGAGACGTCCTGGAACGACCTGCTGAAGTCCGTGGAGGCGGCCCTTTCGGAACACAACCCGAAGAAAGGCTGAGCGACGATGACGGACCTCACCGGACAGGCGGCGCGGCGCTCCGGCGCCCGCGCCGCCGCGGGGGTGTGAACCGTGACGACCAATCCCCTGCGCAGCCGCCAGGACAAGCGGCTGCCACGCATCGCGGGCCCGTCCGGCCTGGTGATCTTCGGTGTCACCGGCGACCTGTCCCGCAAGAAGCTCATGCCCGCCGTCTACGACCTGGCCAACCGCGGTCTGCTGCCGCCCGGCTTCTCGCTCGTCGGGTTCGCCCGCCGCGAGTGGGGGCAGGAGGACTTCTCCCAGGTCGTGCACGACTCGGTCAAGCAGCACGCCCGCACCCCGTTCCGCGAGGAGGTGTGGGCGCAGCTCGCCGAGGGCTTCCGCTTCGTGCCGGGCGAGTTCGACGACGACGACGCGTTCGAAAAGCTCCGCACCACCATCGAGGAGCTGGACAAGGAGCGCGGCACGGGCGGCAACTTCGCGTTCTACCTCTCGGTGCCGCCGAAGTTCTTCCCGCAGGTCGTGCGGCAGTTGCGGGAGCACCGGCTGTCCGAGGGCCAGAACGGCTCGTGGCGGCGCGCCGTCATCGAGAAGCCGTTCGGGCACGACCTGGAGAGCGCGCGCGAGCTCAACCGGATCGTGCACGAGGTCTTCCCGCCGCACGAGGTGTTCCGGATCGACCACTACCTGGGCAAGGAGACCGTCCAGAACATCCTGGCCCTGCGGTTCGCCAACACCATGTTCGAGCCGATCTGGAACCGGTCGTACGTCGACCACGTGCAGATCACCATGGCCGAGGACATCGGGATCGGCGGCCGCGCGGGCTACTACGACGGCATCGGCGCGGCCCGCGACGTCATCCAGAACCACCTGCTGCAACTGCTGGCGCTGACCGCGATGGAGGAGCCGGTCTCCTTCGACGCCGACGCGCTGGTCACCGAGAAGATCAAGGTGCTGTCGTCGGTCAAGCTGCCCGAGGACCTGGGCGCGTTCACCGTGCGCGGCCAGTACGCCCACGGCTGGCAGGGCGGCGAGGAGGTGGCGGGCTACCTGGAGGAGGAGGGCATATCCCCCGACTCCAAGACCGACACCTACGCCGCCATCAAGCTGGAGATCGACAACCGCCGCTGGGCCGGGGTGCCGTTCTACCTGCGCACCGGCAAGCGGCTCGGCCGGCGGGTCACCGAGGTCGCGGTGGTCTTCCAGCGCGCCCCGCACCTGCCGTTCGACACCACCGCCACCGAGGAACTGGGGCAGAACGCCCTGGTGATCCGGGTGCAGCCGGACGAGGGCGTGACCGTGCGGTTCGGCTCGAAGGTCCCGGGCACCGCCATGGAGGTGCGGGACGTGTCGATGGACTTCGCCTACGGCGAGTCGTTCACCGAGTCCAGCCCGGAGGCGTACGAGCGGCTGCTGCTCGACGTGCTGCTCGGCGACGCCAACCTCTTCCCGCGGCACCAGGAGGTCGAGCTGTCCTGGCAGATCCTCGACCCCATCGAGCAGCACTGGGAGCAGCACGGCAGGCCCGAGCCCTACACCTCGGGCACCTGGGGTCCGGCCGCCGCCGACGAGATGCTCGCACGAGACGGACGGAGCTGGCGCCGGCCATGAACATCGACCTGACGAACACCACTTCGAGCCAGATCAACGCCGCCCTGATCAAGGCCCGCAGGGCCCTGGGGTCGCCCGCCGTCGGGATGGTCCTCACGCTGGTGATCGTCACCGATGAGGGCAACCACTACGACGCCCTCAAGGCGGCGAGCGAGGCGTCCCGGGAGCACCCGTCCCGGATCCTCGTGGTCATCAAGCGGCCGGGCCGCTCCCCGCGGGCCAGGGCCGAGGCCCGCCTGGACGCCGAGGTCCGGGTCGGCGGCGAGACCGGCACCGGCGAGACGGTGCTGCTGCGGCTGCACGGGGAGCTGGCGGGCCACGCCCAGTCCGTGGTGCTGCCGCTGCTGCTGCCGGACGCGCCCGTCGTGGTCTGGTGGCCGGACGAGGCGCCGGACCACCCGGCCGAGGACCCGCTGGGCGCCCTCGCGCAGCGCCGGGTCACCGACGCCGCGGCCAACGAGGACCCGGTGGGCGCGCTGCTGCGGCGGGCCGAGACCTACACGCCGGGCGACACCGACCTGGCCTGGACCCGGCTCACCCCGTGGCGCAGCGTGCTGGCCGCGGCGCTGGACCAGAAGCACTCGGCGATCGCCGCCGCGGTCGTGGAGGGCGAGGCGTACAACCCGAGCGCCGAGCTGCTGGCGCTGTGGCTGGCGGAGCGGCTCGGGGTGCCGGTGGAGCGCAACGTCTCCGAGGGCCCCGGCCTGACCGCGGTGCGGCTCCGGACCGCGGACGGCCAGATCTGCCTGGACCGGTCGGACGGGCGGCTGGCGGAGCTGGCCATGCCCGGCCAGCCGGACCGGCACGTGGCGCTGAAGCGGCGCGGCACCAGCGAGCTGATCGCCGAGGAGCTGCGGCGCCTGGACCCGGACGACAGCTACGCCGCCGCGATCCGGTTCGGCCTCGACCAGCTCAGGCGGCGCGGAGGCTCCGCGCAGGCCGTGGTGGAGCCCGCCGGGGACGGCGGGCCGGCCGAGGGCGCCGGGGAGGAGAAGGCGGAGGAGGCCGCGACCGCGGGTGCGGGCCGGACCTCGGCCGCCGCCTCGTCCACCAGGCGCGGCGTCACCGCCCGGCTGCCGCTGAAGCCGGCCGCGTCCCGCCGCAGGACCCGGCGGTGACCGCTCCCCAGGTGGTCGTCCACCGCGACCCCGACCTGATGGCCAAGGCCGCGGCGGCGCGGCTGATCACCAGGATCGTGGACGCCCAGGCGGCCACCGGGACGGCGCACGTGGTGCTGACCGGCGGCCGCAACGGCAACGCGCTGCTCGCGGCCATCGCCGGCTCCCCGGCCAGGGACGCGGTGGACTGGGCGCGGCTGCACCTGTGGTGGGGCGACGAGCGGTTCCTGCCCGAGGGGCACCAGGACCGCAACGACACGCAGGCCCGCCGGGCGCTGCTGGACGCGGTGCCGGTCGATCCGGCGCGGGTGCACACCGTGCCCGCGCCGGGCGGGCGGGACGGCGACGACCCGGAGGTGGCGGCCGAGGCGTACGCGCGCCGGCTGGCCGAGCACGGGCGGCCCGGCCACGGCGGGGTGCCGCCCTTCGACGTGCTGCTGCTCGGGGTCGGCCCGGACACCCATGTGGCCTCCCTGTTCCCGGAGCACCCGGGGGTGCGGGAGACCGAGAGCACGGTGGTCGCCGTGCGCGGGGCGCCCAAGCCGCCGCCGACCCGTGTCTCGCTGACCCTTCCGGCGATCCGGGCGGCCCGCGAGGTGTGGCTGCTCGCGGCGGGCGAGGACAAGGCGGAGGCCGTGGCCGTAGCGCTCAGCGGGGCCGGCGAACTGGCCGCGCCCGCGGCGGGGGCCCGGGGCACCGTCCGCACCCTGTGGCTCCTGGACCGCTCGGCCGCGGGGAAGCTGCCGCCCCAGTTGTACCCTCCGGCGTCGCCGTAGGGGCCGGGGTGCGGTGGGGGACGCCTCCGGCGGCCGGAGGGCTGCGCCCCCGGACCCCCACCGCCACTCCCCCGGCCCACCCCGGAAACACGCGAGTGCCCGCCCCGCGCAGCGGGACGGGCACCCACAGGACGACGAGGAAGCCTCGCCCGGGAAGGGCTAGATCTCGCCGCGGAGCTTGGCCAGGGCCTCGGCGAGGATCGCCTCGCCGTCGGCGTCGCTGCGCCGTTCGCGCACATACGCCAGGTGCGTCTTGTAGGGCTCGGTGCGCGGCGGGTCCGGCGGGCTCTCCCGGTCCTGCCCGGCCGGGAATCCGCAGCGTGGGCAGTCCCAGGTGTCCGGGATCTGCGCATCACTGGCGAAGCTCGGTCGGGTCTCGTGCCCGTTCGAGCACCAGAAGGAGACGCGCAGCCGCGGGGCTGACTCGCCGCGCTCCGCCTCCCCCATCGGCCCCGCACCGACCCGACTGCCACGGATCGCGTTGCCACTTGCCACGGTCGTAACTCCCTGCGTGATGGTGCTGCGCCGCCGGATCCCTCAGGGTCGGCACCTGCGTGAGAACGTCCCAGTGTACGGAGGGCGTCCGCCCGCTTACGCCGACGCGGCGCGCCTCGTTGCCTCATGATAAGCCGCGTCAACTACGGGCTTTCAGTTTTCGGCGGACGGGAGCGACTTCCACGGCCCGGGACCGTCCCGTCCCGGGCCCCGGACGCGCCCTGAGCCCGCCCCGCTCCTACTCGAACTTCAGCAGCAGGCCGAGGATCACGATGACCGCGAACCACGTCAGGCCCGTCACCACGGTGATCCGGCGCAGGTTGCTCTCGGCCACCGACGAGCCGCCGACGGAGGCCTGCATGCCGCCACCGAACATGTCGGACAGGCCGCCTCCCTTGCCCTTCTGCATGAGCACCAGCAGCATCATGAGCAGGCTGAGAACGATGAGGGCGATCGAGAACCCCATAATCACGGCTGGACCAACTCTTTCGTGTGATGCGCTCGTGCGCGCGGGAGAAGTAGGGGCCGGAACCCCCGCCTGACGCGGATCCCGGCCCCCGACAGCGTACGACTGCACTCCGGTGTACGGCGAGCCCCGGCCGGGCGGAGGCACCCGCCCGGCCGTGTCCCGGGCCGCTCAGGAACCGACGGACTGCTCCCGGTACCGGACGATCCTGACGAACTCCTCCGCGTCCAGCGACGCCCCGCCGATCAGGGCCCCGTCCACGTCGGGCTGGGCCATGATCGAGGCGACGTTCCCGGACTTGACCGAGCCGCCGTACTGGATCCGCACCTTGTCGGCCAGCTCCTGGTCGTACAGCTCGGCGAGGCGGGCGCGGATCGCTCCGCAGACCTCCTGCGCGTCCTCGGGCGTGGCCACCTCGCCGGTGCCGATGGCCCACACCGGCTCGTAGGCGATCACGATCGACTCCGCGTCCTTGGCGGGGACGTCCTTCAGCGCGCCGTCGAGCTGGGCGAGGGTGTGCGCGACCTGGTTGCCGGCCTTGCGCACGTCCAGGCCCTCGCCGACGCACAGGATCGGGGTGACGCCGTGCCGGTAGGCGGCCTTGACCTTGGCGTTGATCAGCTCATCGGTCTCCGCGTGGTACTGCCGCCGCTCGGAGTGGCCGATCACCGCGTAGGCGCAGTTCAGCTTGGCGAGCATGGCGCCGGAGATCTCGCCGGTGTAGGCCCCGCCGTCGTGCGCGGAGATGTCCTGGGCGCCGTACCTGATGCTCAGCTTGTCGCCGTCCACCAGGGTCTGCACGGAGCGCAGGTCGACGAAGGGGGGCAGGACCGCGACCTCGACGGCCTCGTGGTCCTTCTCGTTCAGCGCGAACGCGAGCTTCTGGACGTGGGCGATGGCCTCGAGGTGGTTGAGGTTCATCTTCCAGTTGCCCGCCATCAACGGGGTGCGGGTCGCCATGGTCAGTCCTCCAGTGCGGCGAGGCCGGGGAGCGTCTTGCCCTCGAGGTACTCGAGGCTGGCGCCGCCGCCGGTCGAGATGTGTCCGAACGCGGCCTCGTCGAAGCCGAGGGTGCGCACCGCCGCGGCGGAGTCGCCGCCGCCGACGACGGTGAACGCGGAGCTGTCCGCGAGCGCCCGGGCGACGGCGCGGGTGCCCTCGGCGTAGTCCGGGTGCTCGAAGACGCCCATGGGGCCGTTCCAGAAGACGGTGGCGGCGTCGGCGAGCTTGGCGGCGAACAGCTCCTGGCTGCGCGGGCCGATGTCCAGGCCCATCCGGTCCGCCGGGATCGCGTCCGCGTCGACCGTCTCGGGGCTGGTGGGGGCCTGCTCCTT
This sequence comes from Streptomyces capparidis, assembly GCF_054782095.1. NCBI lineage: Bacteria > Bacillati > Actinomycetota > Actinomycetes > Kitasatosporales > Streptomycetaceae > Streptomyces > Streptomyces capparidis. The sequence goes on from NZ_BAAGTD010000024.1 coordinate 88,732, forward strand.
CAGGTCGGGGAACTCGGGGGCGGCCACGACGTCCACCGGCAGCACGAACTCCACGCCCTTGGCCTCGGCGCGGGCCAGGTACTCCCGCACGGCCGGGATCTGGTCCTCCTGGAGCAGGCTGCCGCCGACCTCCTTGCCGGTGGCGGCGAGGAAGGTGTAGCTCATGCCGCCGCCGACCAGGATGCGGTCGGCGCGCTCCAGCAGGTGGTCGATCACGCCGAGCTTGTCGGAGACCTTGGCGCCGCCGAGCACCACGGCGTAGGGGCGGGCCACGTCCTCGGTGAGGCGCTTGAGGACGTCGACCTCGGTGGCGATCAGGCCGCCCGCGGCGTGCGGCAGGCGCGCCGGCAGGTCGTAGACGGAGGCGTGCTTGCGGTGCACGGCGCCGAAGCCGTCGCCCACGTACAGGTCGGCCAGGCGGGCGAGGCTGTCGGCGAAGGCGCCGCGCTCGGCGTCGTCCTTGGCGGTCTCGCCGGGGTTGAAGCGCAGGTTCTCCAGCAGGGCGACGGCGCCGTCGGCGAGGTTCGCCACCGCCTTGTCGGCCTCGGAGCCGATGGTGTCGCCGGCGAACGCGACCGGCTTGCCGAGCAGTTCGCCCAGGCGGGCGGCGACCGGCGCCAGGGAGAACCTGGGGTCGGGCTCGCCCTTGGGGCGGCCGAGGTGGGAGGCGACGATCACCTTGGCGCCGCGCTCGGCGAGGGCGGCGATGGTGGGGACGGCGGCCCGGATCCGGCCGTCGTCGGTGATCCGGACGTCACCGGACTCCGGGGAGCCGGCGAGCGGGACGTTGAGGTCGGCGCGGACGAAGACGCGCTTGCCCCTCACGTCCAGGTCGTCGATGGTCTTCATGCGTGGGTCACACCTTCACGGAAGCGTCGGCGGAGGAGAGGGGACCGCCCTTGCGCGGGCGGGCCCCGGATGACGGCGGGCCCGGAGAACGGGCCCGCGCACAGGCCAGGGCTCGCACGGCGGGTGCCGCCGTACGAGCCCCTGCCTCACCGCGGCCGGAGTGAGGCCGCCTCGCTCAGAGCTTGTCGCCGATGAAGGCGGTGAGGTCCACCAGACGGTTGGAGTAGCCCCACTCGTTGTCGTACCAGCCGACGACCTTGACCTGGCTGCCCTGGGCCATGGTCAGCGGGGAGTCGAAGGTGCAGGAGGCGGGCCAGTTGACGATGTCGGAGGAGACGATCGGGTCCTCGCTGTAGGAGAGGATGCCCTTGAGCTGCCCCTCGGCCGCCTTCTGGAAGGCCTCGTTGACCTCCTCCTTGGTGACCTCGCGCTCCAGGGTGACCACGAGGTCGGTGACCGAGCCGGTGGGCACCGGCACGCGCATCGCGATGCCGTCGAGCTTGCCCTTGAGCTCGGGGATGACCAGCGACGTCGCCTTGGCGGCGCCCGTGGTGGTCGGGATGATGTTCTGCGCGGCGGCGCGGGCCCGGCGCAGGTCCTTGTGCGGGAAGTCCAGGATGACCTGGTCGTTGGTGTAGGCGTGGACCGTGGTCATCAGGCCCTTGACGATGCCGAAGCTCTCCAGCAGCACCTTGGCCATGGGCGCCACGCAGTTGGTGGTGCAGGAGGCGTTGGAGATGACCGTGTGCTTCGCCGGGTCGTACTTGTCCTCGTTGACGCCCATCACGACCGTGATGTCCTCGTCCTTGGCGGGCGCCGAGATGATGACCTTCTTGGCGCCGGCCTCGACGTGCTTCTTGGCGTCCGCGGCCTTGGTGAAGCGGCCGGTGGACTCGATCACGATGTCCGCGCCGAGCTCACCCCAGGGCAGCGCGGCCGGGTCGCGCTCGGCGAGAGCCTTGAACGACTTGCCGCCGACGGAGATGGAGTCACCCGAGTGGGTGACCTCCGCGTCGAGGCGGCCCAGGATGGTGTCGTACTTCAGCAGGTGCGCCAGGGTCGCGTTGTCGGTCAGGTCGTTGACACCGACGATCTCGATGTCCGCTCCCTGCGCCAGTGCGGCGCGGAAGAAGTTGCGGCCAATACGACCAAAGCCGTTGATGCCTACGCGGATCGTCACGAACCGATCTCCTCGTTGACGCGCCGGATCCACGTCCGGCGAATGGATGGGACGTCCCCGACCACGTACGACCCTACCTCGCCGGACCTTCCGGGGTGGCATTGGACTCCCCGCCTGTGGACAACGGCCCCGCGCGGGGCCGGCCGGGGTGTGAACGGCGGGGTGGGCGGGGCGCCGTGAGGCCGGCGGGGAGAGGGTGGGTGACGCGGCAGGGCCCCGTCCGGTGTCCGGACGGGGCCCTGTTCGATCAGGGACGCGCACGGGCGCGCGTCACCCTCCGCTCAGGTCACTGCTTCTTCAGCAGTTGCCCGAGCGCGGTGCGGACCAGGCGGGCCCGCTCGCCCTTGTCGGTGACGTGCTCCAGGCCGAAGCCCAGCAGGACCGTGTCGTCGGTGACGACCGCGGCCGAGGAGTGGAACAGCGCCTGGGAGCGGGTCCACTCCACCGCGTTGCCGGGGCTGCCCTCGGGCGCGCCGGGCGTGGTCCACGGGCCGAGGGAGGTCTCGAAGCCCTCGGTGCCGGAGTCGGTGCCGCCGATCACCAGGCGGGTGGCGTCGGTGAAGACGCCGCGGCCGCCGGTGCCGCCGTCGGTGACGTAGGCCAGGGACAGCACGACCTTCTTGCCCGCGTAGGCGCTCAGGTCGTACGTCACGTCGCGCCAGCCGTCGGAGGAGCCGGTGAGCCGGTGCCAGGCGCCGGTGGAGCCGGTGGCGGTGCAGCCGTCGGCGTTCACGGTCAGGTAGTGCCGCAGGAACGGGTGGCCGCTGACGTAGAAGCCCTCCTCGCACTGGGTGGGCACCTCGGAGTCGGTGGCGCCGTTCGCCTCGGGCAGCGTGGTCCAGTCGTCGGCGCCCTCGGTGTGCGCCTCGAGGAGCACGTTGTCGTAGCCGGGCTCGATGTCGTAGCTGAGCCGGAAGTTCAGCTTCGGCGCGTCGGCGGCGGTCACCGAGGTGAGGTCCACCGTGCGGGTCAGCCGGTTCCAGGCGTCGTCCGAGTGCCGGGCCGCGGCGAACCACTCGCCCTCGTACGGCTCGAACGGCGTCTTCACCCCGGGGTAGTCGCCCGCGGCCGCACTGGCGAACTGCGGGAACTCCTCCGGCGGGAGGCTGTCGGAGGTGACGGTGTACGCCCCGGCCGCGTCCAGCGGGTTGCCCTCGGCGTCGCCGAGCGCGGCGTTCGCCCCGTCCAGCCTGCCGAGCGCCTGGAAGGCGGTGGTGTCCCGCAGCGAGGCGCGGCTGTCGGCGCCCAGGTAGTACTGGCTGAAGTCGTCGGTTTCGGCCGGGCCCACCGTGGAGGTGCCGCCCGCGCGCTCACCGGCGGAGATCAGCTTGCCGCCCTCGTTGACGAAGGAGCGCACCGCCAGCAGCGTGTCACCGCCCGGCCGGTTGTCCCCGGTGTACCAGACGGCGGCCTTGAAGTGGCTGAGCACCCCCAGCGCGTCCGGGGCGCCCTGCGTGGCCACGTCCCACACGGCGGCGGAGTGGCCGGCGTCGCGCAGCGCCTGGACGTAGGTGCGGGCGTGCACGGCCGCGGCGGAGCCGCCCTCGTCGGCGATCACCAGGGTGTCGGCCTTGGGCCGCTCGGCGACGGTGTAGGTGAACCGCTCGCTGGTGGTGCGCTTGCCGTCCGCCGTCCTGCCGGTGAACCAGGCGGTGACCTTCGAGCCGGGCTCGGCGCCGTACACCTTGGCCCGGTACTCGTCGAAGTAGTGGTTGTCCTCACCGCCGAACCGCTCGCCGCCGGCCCACGCCTTCGGGAACGAGGTGCGCGCGGGACCGCCGTCGATCCGGTAGTGCAGCCGCTTGTCGCGCACGCTCTTGCGGGCGGTGACGGCGACCTGCTGGGCGGCGCCGGCCGCGTAGGAGGTGGTGAAGGCGTGCGGCGTGAAGTCGGGCGCCTCGATGCCGACCGACGAGGCCGGCCGGTCCGGAGTCAGCGCCGTCTTGGCGACGGACAGCGCGAAGGGGATGTTCTTGGCGAACTCCTGCTGGATCAGCTTCTCGTCGTCGGGGAAGTGGAAGCCGCTCTCGCAGTCCTCGGGCCGCCACTCGTCGTTCGGGTCGACCCGGGAGGCGACGGAGCAGGTGGACATCTCCGGGGTGAACATCAGCACGCCGTTGACGTTCGCCGCGTGGCCGTCGGTCTCGCCGTTGGTCACGTACAGCTCGGAGGACAACTGCGGGCGGTAGCCGGGGACGGCGGACTTCTCCGGAGTCCCGGCCAGGGCCCTGAGGATCACGTCGTCCGGCGAGGACGTGGCCACCTGCCAGCCGATGCCGTACAGGATCAACTGCGCGGCGGAGTGGTAGTTGACGCCGTACTCGAAGCCGATCCGCTTCTGGAAGGCGTCCAGCGCCCGGGTCTCCGGCTCGGACATGGGCCCGGGGCCGCGGTAGGTCTCGTCCGCCGGGTCGGGCGAGGAGCCCTCGTTGTCGTACCCCCACCGGTAGGCGAAGTTCCGGTTCGGGTCCACGCCGTCACCCGCGGTGATCCTGCCGTCGCCGTTGTTGTCGCGCAGGGTCTTGCGCCACATGCGGTTGTCCGGGTCGGCGTGGGTGAAGTCGTAGCCGTCGGGGTTGGCGACCAGGACGAACCACAGCTCGGTGGAGTCCACGAGCTTCGTGATCTCCTTGTCCTTGCCGTAGTTGTCCAGGTAGTGGTGGAGCAGCCGGCGGGTCATCTCCGGGGTGATCCACTCACGGGCGTGCTGGGTGGACAGGTACAGCACGGAGGGCTTCTTGCCGTCCTTGACGGTGCGGGCGTTCTTGCTGACCTTGACGGCCAGGATGTCCTGCCCCTTCAGGCTCTTGCCGATGCTCACGACCTTGGTGAGCTCCGGGTGCGCCTGCCCGGTGCGGACGATCTCCTCCTTCAGGCCGCCGGCGCCGCTGTAGGGGCGGAAAACGCCGTCGCCGGCCCGCTCCACCCGCTTGGCCGCGGCGGAGGACAGGGTCCGCTCCTCCAGCTCGATGCCCTTGGCCTCGACCTCGGCCGCCTGCTTCTCGGTCAGGTAGACCTCGACAGTGGCCTTGCCCTTGGCCGGCACCTGCTCGCTCAACTCAAGGCCGTCCACACCGGCTTCGAGCAGCGTGGGCATCTGGGCCCGGGAGACCTGGGCGGTCCACACGGACAGGCCGTCGCCCCCGGCCTCGGAGACGCCCTCGGCCTGGGCGGACGGTATGGCAGCGGTCACGCCGAGCACGAGCGCGGTCGCGGCCAGGAAGGCGGTGGCTCTTCGCCTCATGAACTTCCCCCGGATCGAACGACAGGAACAAGACGGACCATCCGACTGATGATCCGACTGGTGTGATGGTCATGCACGGAGGACAGCCTTGAAGGTGGATCATGAGCCTGTCAATGGCAGAACTCTGTTGGCGCCAGATGGATGTGTACGTTCCGCTCCGGCGCGGGGCCGAGCGGCTGCGTGGGGCGGCGCCGGCGCCCCGGCCCGGGGCGCCTCGTGGGAGGGACGCGGAAGGGGCGCGGTCACCCGGCTGTAACGGGTGGGCGGGAAGCGGTTACACGGGTGACGGCGCGCCGGGACCGGCCGCCTCGCGCACAGCCCGCTCGCAGCGCTCCCGCGCCGCGTCCACCAGGGCGGTGAGGCCCTCGCGCGGCGGGGCGGTGATCAGGTCGTCGATCTCGCGCAGGCCCGCCCCGGCGAGCAGTTCCTTCTCGTTGGTCACCCACACGCCGCGGGCGGCCAGCACCGCGTGCGCCGCGTACGCGGCGGCCTGGACGACCAGCCCGGCGCACTGGGCGGTCCGGCCGTGCGCCGCGTGGCCCGCCCGGGCGTAGGCGAAGGTGTGCTCCGCCATCCCCCACCACACCCGCGGCGCGGCCTCCCGCAGCGCGGCCGGGTACTCCGGCGCGGGCAGGGTGCCGCGCAGCACGGTGTGCAGGGCGAGCTCTCCGACGACGAGGTAGCTCGGGATCCCCGCGAGGTGGAAGAGCAGAGGTTCGACCCGGAACCTACCCCGCCGGGCCTCGGCGAGTTCGTGCTCGACGCTGTCCAGGTCGCGGTAGTGCACGTCCACCCGGCGGCCGTCGACGCGCAGCCAGGCCCCGCCGTTGAACACGCCGCCGCCCCAGCCGCCGATCTCGGACACCTCGCCGGGCCAGCCGAGGTCGCGCAGGTCCCGGGGCCGGAAGGCGCCGCGGTAGTAGAGGGCGAAGTCCCAGTCGCTGTCGGGGCGGTGGTTGCCCCGGGCCCGCGACCCGCCGAGCGAGACGGCCCGCACGGCGGGCAGCGCGGCGAGGCGGTCGGCGACGTGATCGAGGAAGGCGGTGTCGTCCACGGGGCAATTGTCGCGGACCGACGGGGCGGATCCCGGTGGGGGCGGGGCGGGAGGCCCGCCCTCAGCCGACCATTTCCTCCGTCAGGTTGGACTCGGTGCCCGGCAGGCCGAGCTCCGACGCCCGCTTGTCGGCCATGGCCAGCAGGCGGCGGATGCGGCCCGCGACCGCGTCCTTCGTCAGCGGCGGGTCGGCCAGGGAGCCCAGCTCCTCCAGCGACGCCTGCTTGTGCTCCATGCGCAGGCGGCCGGCCGCGGCGAGGTGCTCGGGCACGTCGTCGCCGAGGATCTCCAGGGCCCTGGCCACCCGGGCGCCCGCGGCCACCGCGGCGCGGGCCGAGCGGCGCAGGTTGGCGTCGTCGAAGTTGGCCAGGCGGTTGGCCGTGGCCCGCACCTCGCGGCGCATCCGCCGCTCCTCCCAGGCCAGCACCGACTCGTGCGCGCCGAGCCGGGTCAGCAGCGCGCCGATCGCGTCGCCGTCGCGCACCACGACCCGGTCCACCCCGCGGACCTCGCGGGCCTTGGCCGCGATGCCGAGCCGGCGGGCCGCGCCGACCAGGGCGAGCGCCGCCTCCGGGCCCGGGCAGGTGACCTCGAGGGAGGACGAGCGGCCCGGCTCCGTCAGCGAGCCGTGGGCGAGGAACGCGCCGCGCCACGCCGCCTCGGCGTCGCAGGTGGCGCCGGACACCACCTGCGGCGGCAGCCCGCGGATCGGGCGTCCCCGCCCGTCGACCAGGCCGGTCTGCCGGGCGAGCTGGTCGCCTCCGGCCACGACCCGCACCACGTACCTGCTGCCGCGCCGCAGCCCGCCCGGCGCCATCACCACGAGGTCCGATGCGTGCCCGAACACCTCGAGGATGTCCTTGCGCAGGCGGCGCGCCGCGATACCGGTGTCCAGCTCCGCCTCGATCACGATGCGTCCGCTCACCAGGTGCAGTCCGCCCGCGAAGCGCAGGATCGCCGAGACCTCCGCCTTGCGGCAGCAGGTCCGGGTGACGGGGAGCCGGCTGATCTCGTCCTTCACCGCTGCCGTCATCGCCATGGGCCGATCCTTCCATGCATCCGAAAAATCCGGTCGTACGCGGCGGCCAACAGCTCCGGGTCGTGTCGCGAGCTGACGGCCTCGCCCTCGCGGGGGCGCGCGGCGACCGGGGCCAGCTCGACGGCGCCGTGCAGCCGCCGCGCCGCCCGGATCAGGCTGGCGCGGTCGTGCACGGCCGCCTCGTCGGCCAGGACCACGTCGATGGCGAGTTTAGGGGCGTGTCCGGCCAGGACCTCCAAGTGGCGCTGCGGGGAGAACCCGTCGGTCTCCCCCGGTTGGGGGGCGAGATTGAGCGCCAGCACCTTGCGGGCCTTGGTGCGTATGAGCGCGTCGGCGAGCTGCGGGACCAGCAGGTGCGGCATGACGCTGCTGAACCAGGAACCGGGCCCGAGCACCACCCAGTCGGCGTCCATCACGGCGGCGACGGCCTCCGGGACGGCCGGCGGGTCCGGCGGGTCCAGCCGCACTTCCTGCACTTCACCGGGGGTGAGGGCCACCGTGGCCTGGCCGCGCACGGTGGTGACCGCCTCCGGGCGCTCAGGGTCGTGGCCGCGCACGGTGGCCTCCAGCGCCAGCGGTACCGCGGACATCGGCAGCACCCGGCCGTGGGCGCGCAGCAGCCGCCCGACGAGGTCGAGCGCGGCCACGTGGTCGTCCAGTTGCTCCCACAGGGCCACGATCAGCAGGTTCCCGACGGCGTGCCCGTGAAGTTCACCCTTGCTGGTGAACCTGTGCTGGATCACCTCCGACCAGGTGCGGCCCCATTCGTCGTCACCGCACAGCGCGGCGAGGGCCTTGCGCAGGTCCCCGGGGGGCAGCACGCCGAGTTCGTCGCGCAGCCGGCCGCTGGAGCCGCCGTCGTCGGCGACGGTGACCACGGCGGTCAGGTCGCCGGTGATCCGGCGCAGCGCGGCCAGCGAGGCGGACAGGCCGTGCCCGCCGCCGAGGGCCACCACCTTGGGCTGCATGCCCCGGCGGCGGCCCATGAGGCTGGGGATGCGGCCGCGGACGGGCGCCGCGCCGCCGCCCCGGCCGACGGCGCCCCGTCCGCCGCCCGCCCCACCTCCTGCGCTCTCGTCCCGCCCCTGGCGGGCCCCTTTGGTGGCGCGGATCACTCGCGCCCCATGTCGCGGTGGACGAGGACGGTCTCCACCCCGTCCGCCGTGAGCCTGCGGGCCAGGCCCGCGGACATGGCGACGCTGCGGTGCTTGCCGCCGGTGCAGCCCACCGCGATGGTCACGTACCGCTTGCCCTCGCGCCGGTACCCGGTGGCGACGATGCGCAGCAGCTCCGCGTACCGGTCGAGGAACTCCTTGGCGCCCACCTGGTCGAAGACGTAGCGGGAGACCTCGTCGTCCAGGCCGGTGCGGGGGCGCAGCTCGGGCACCCAGTGCGGGTTGGGCAGGAAGCGGCAGTCCACCACCAGGTCGGCGTCCACCGGCAGGCCGTACTTGTAGCCGAAGGACATCACGGTGGCCCGCAGCTCGGGCTCCTCCTCGCCCGCGAACTGGGCGTCCATCTTGGCGCGCAGCTCGTGGACGTTGAGGGCGGAGGTGTCTATCACCAGGTCGGCCTCGCCGCGCAGTTCGCGCAGCAGGTCCCGCTCCTTGGCGATGCCGTCCACGATCCGGCCGTCGCCCTGGAGCGGGTGCGGGCGGCGCACGCTCTCGAAGCGGCGCACCAGGGCCTCGTCCGAAGCCTCCAGGAACAGCACCCGGTGCCGCACCCCGCCGGTGGCGAGGTCGGCGAGGGACTGCCGCAGGTTGTCGAAGAAGCGCCGGCCGCGCACGTCCACCACGACCGCTATGCGCGGCACCGCCCCCTGGGAGCGGGCGCCGAGATCCACCATGGTGGGGATCAGGGCCGGCGGCAGGTTGTCGACCACGAACCAGCCGAGGTCCTCCAGGCACTTGGCGGCCGTGCTGCGCCCGGCCCCGGACATGCCGGAGATCACCACCAGTTCGGGGATGGCCTCGCTTCCCGCCTCGGGCGTGCTCACTTCTCCTCCTGAGTCCTTGACTGTGCTCACGTCCGGCTCCCCCGTCCTGTCGACTCGCCCGCGCCGCCTGCGGCGGGGGCGTCCTCGATGATCTCGCCCGTGGCGGTGTTCACCGCCGGGGCCGCCGGCGCGGCCTGGGCGAGCGCGACCGCGACCGCCTCCGCGGTGCGGCGGCCTATGCCGGGCACCGCGCAGATCTCCTCGACCGTGGCGGCGCGCAGCCTCTTCAGCGATCCGAAGTGCTTCAGGAGCGCCTGGCGGCGGGTCTCGCCCAGGCCGGGGACGTTGTCCAGCGCGCCCGCGGTCATGGACTTCGACCGCTTGCCCCGCTGGTAGGCGATGGCGAAGCGGTGCGCCTCGTCGCGCACTCGCTGAAGAAGGTACAGTCCCTCGCTCGTGCGGGGCAGCACCACCGGGTCGTCCTGCCCGGGCAGCCACACCTCCTCCAGGCGCTTGGCCAGGCCGCACAGGGCGACGTCGTCGATGCCCAGCTCGTCGAGGGCGGCCCTGGCGGCGGCGACCTGGGGCTGTCCGCCGTCGACCACGACCAGTTGCGGGGGGTAGGCGAACTTGCGGGGGCGGCCGGTGTCGGGGTCGATCGGGCCCGCCGCGGGGGCCGCGCCGTCCACCGAAGCGAGGCCGTCCACCGCCGCGATGCCGTCCACCGGCGGGGCGGCCGGGCCGCCGTCGGGGCCGGCCCCGGGCTCGTCCGCGCCGTTCACCCCGCCGGTCCACTGGTCGGTGCGCTGCTGCTCCGCCAGGTGGCGCCGGAAGCGGCGGCTGACCACCTCGTGCATGGCCCGCACGTCGTTCTGCCCGGTGAAGCCCTTGATCTGGAAGCGCCGGTACTCGCTCTTGCGAGCCAGGCCGTCCTCGAAGACCACCATGGAGGCGACCACGTCCTCCCCCTGGAGGTGGGAGATGTCGAAGCACTCGATGCGCAGCGGGGCGCTGTCCAGGCCCAGGGCCTCGGCGATCTCCTCCAGGGCGCGGGAGCGGGTGGTCAGGTCGGAGGCGCGCCTGGTCTTGTGCAGGGCCAGGGCCTGCTTGGCGTTGCGCTCGACGGTCTCCATCAGGGCCCGTTTGTCCCCGCGGCGGGGCACCCGCAGGTCCACCCGGGAGCCGCGCCGCCCGGAGAGCCACTCCACCAGCGGCTCCGCCACCTCGGGCAGCGCGGGCACCAGCACCTCGCGCGGCACGGCGTCGCCGCTCTCGTCGCCGTACAACTGGGTGAGGGCGTGCTCGACCAGGCCCGCGGTGTCCACGGCCTCGACCTTGTCGGTGACCCAGCCGCGCTGGCCGCGCACCCGGCCGCCGCGGACGTGGAAGATCTGGACGGCCGCCTCCAGCTCGTCCTCGGCGACGGCGATCACGTCGGCGTCGGTGGCGTCGGTGAACACCACCGCGTTCTTCTCCATGGCGCGCTTGAGCGCCTCGATGTCGTCGCGCAGGCGGGCGGCGCGCTCGTACTCCATCTCGGCCGCCGCGGCCTTCATCTGCTGCTCCAGGCGGCGCAGGTGGGCGCCGGTGCGGCCGGCCATGAAGTCGCAGAACTCCTCGGCGAGCTCCCGGTGCTCCTCGACGCTGACCCGGCCGACGCAGGGGGCGGAGCACTTGCCGATGTAGCCGAGCAGGCAGGGGCGGCCGACCCGGGCGGAGCGCTTGAACACCCCGGAGGAGCAGGTGCGCACGGGGAAGACGCGCAGCAGCAGGTCCACGGTCTCGCGGATCGCCCAGGCGTGGGCGTAGGGGCCGAAGTAGCGCACGCCCTTCTTCTTCGGCCCGCGCATCACCTGCACGCGCGGGAACTCCTCGCCGAGGGTGACGGCGAGGGAGGGGTAGCTCTTGTCGTCCCGGTACTTGACGTTGAACCGGGGGTCGAACTCCTTGATCCAGGAGTACTCGAGCTGGAGCGCCTCGACCTCGGTGCCGACCACGGTCCACTCCACGGACGCCGCGGTGGTGACCATGGTGCGGGTGCGCGGGTGGAGGTTGGCCACGTCCTGGAAGTAGCTGGACAGGCGCTGGCGCAGGCTCTTGGCCTTGCCCACGTAGACGACCCGGCCATGGGCGTCGCGGAACCGGTACACGCCGGGGGAGTCGGGGATGTCGCCCGGCTTGGGGCGGTAGGTGGACGGGTCGGCCATGGCTCCACCCTACTGAGTGGCACCGACAGCCGGGCGCGGGCCGCGTCTCGGCGGCCCGCGCCCGGCGGGAGGGTCGGGGTGCGGCTACTTGGCGCCCGCGGCCGCCTTGCGCGGCGCGGTCCTGCGGGCGGTGCCGCCGTTGCCCGCGGCCTTGTCCGCGGGGGACTGGCCCGGCACCTTGCCGGCCCGCTTGCGCGCCGGGGCCGCGTCGATGCTGTCCACCGGCAGGATGTCCCGCAGGAACTTGCCGGTGTGGCTCTCCGGGACCCCCGCGACCTGCTCGGGCGTCCCCTCGGCGACCACCAGGCCGCCGCCGCTGCCGCCCTCGGGGCCCATGTCCACGACCCAGTCGGCGGTCTTGATCACATCGAGGTTGTGCTCGATGACGATCACCGTGTTGCCCTTGTCGACCAGTCCGGTGAGCACCTGGATCAGCTTGCTGATGTCCTCGAAGTGCAGACCGGTGGTCGGCTCGTCCAGCACGTACACGGTGCGTCCGGTGGAACGCTTCTGGAGCTCGGAGGCCAGCTTGACCCGCTGGGCCTCGCCGCCGGAGAGGGTGGGCGCCGACTGCCCGAGGCGGACGTAGCCGAGCCCGACGTCGTTGAGCGTGCGCAGGTGGCGGGCGATCGCGGGCACGGCCTCGAAGAAGCCGAGCGCCTCCTCGATCGGCATGTCCAGCACCTCGGCGATGGACTTGCCCTTGTAGTGGACCTCCAGCGTCTCCCGGTTGTACCGGGCGCCGTGGCAGACCTCGCACGGCACGTAGACGTCCGGCAGGAAGTTCATCTCGATCTTGATGGTGCCGTCGCCCGAGCAGTTCTCGCAGCGCCCGCCCTTGACGTTGAAGGAGAACCGGCCCGGCAGGTAGCCGCGGACCTTGGCCTCGGTGGTCTCGGCGAACAGCCTGCGGATGTGGTCGAAGACGCCGGTGTAGGTGGCCGGGTTGGACCGCGGGGTGCGGCCGATCGGCGACTGGTCGACGTGGACGACCTTGTCCACCAGGTCGTCGCCGTCCACCCGGGTGTGCCGCCCGGGCACGCCGCGGGCGCCGTTCAGCTCACGGGCCAGGTGGGTGTACAGGATGTCGTTGACCAGCGTGGACTTCCCGGAGCCGGACACGCCGGTGACGGCGGTGAGCACCCCGAGCGGGAAGGAGACCGTCACGTCCTTGAGGTTGTGCTGGCGGGCGCCGCGCACGGTGATCCTGCGCTTGGGGTCGCGCGGGCGGCGGACCTGCGGGACCGGGATGGACCTGCGCCCCGCCAGATAGCCGCCCGTGAGCGACTTCTCGTTGGCCAGCAGCTCCTTCAGCGGCCCGGAGTGGACGACCTCGCCGCCGTGCTCGCCCGCGCCCGGGCCGATGTCCACCACCCAGTCGGAGGTGCGGATGGTGTCCTCGTCGTGCTCGACGACGATGAGGGTGTTGCCCATGTCGCGCAGCCGCACCAGGGTCTCGATCAGCCGGTGGTTGTCGCGCTGGTGCAGGCCGATGGACGGCTCGTCCAGCACGTAGAGCACGCCCACCAGGCCAGAGCCGATCTGGGTGGCCAGACGGATGCGCTGCGCCTCGCCGCCGGAGAGGGTGCCCGCGGCGCGGTCGAGCGAGAGGTAGTCCAGGCCGACGTCGACCAGGAAGCGCAGCCGCTCGTTGACCTCCTTGAGCACGCGCTCGGCGATGGCCTTGTCGCGGTCGGTGAGCGTCAGGGCGCGCAGGAACTCCGCGCAGTCGCTGATCGACATCCCCGCGACCTCGGCGATGGACTTGCCCTGGACGGTGACCGCCAGCACGATCGGCTTCAGCCGGGTGCCCTGGCAGGTCGGGCAGGGCACCTCGCGCATATAGCCCTCGAAGCGCTCGCGGCTGGCGTCGCTCTCCGCCTCGGCGTGCCGCCGCTTGACGTAGGGGACGGCGCCCTCGAACGAGGTGGTGTAGGCCCGCTCGCGGCCGTAGCGGTTGCGGTAGCGGACCTCGATCTGGGTGTTGTGCCCGTACAGCAGGGCCTTCTTGGCGCGGGCGGGCAGCCCGGCCCAGGGGATGTCGGTGCGGAAGCCCAGCTCGGCGGCGAGGGCGCCGACCAGCCGGGAGAAGTAGTCCTTGGTGTGGCCGAGCGACCAGGGGCCGATCGCGCCGTCCTCCAGGGACTTCTCCTCGTCGGTGACGATCAGCTCCGGGTCGACCTCCATGCGGGTGCCGATGCCGGTGCAGTCCGGGCAGGCGCCGAACGGCGAGTTGAAGGAGAAGGACCTGGGCTCCAGCTCCTCGAACGACAGGTCGTCGTACGGGCAGTACAGGTGCTCGGAGAACATCCGCTCGCGCTGCGGGTCGTCCTCGGGCAGGTCGACGAAGTCGAGGATGACCATGCCGCCGGACAGGGACAGCGCCGTCTCCACCGAGTCGGTCAGGCGCCGCTTGGCGGACTCCTTGACCGTCAGGCGGTCCACGACCACCTCGATGGTGTGCTTCTCCTGCTTCTTCAGCTTCGGCGGGTCGGTGAGCTGCACGGTGACGCCGTCCACCCGGGCGCGGCTGTAGCCCTTGGTCTGGAGGTCGGCGAACAGGTCGACGAACTCGCCCTTGCGGGCGCGCACCAGCGGGCTGAGCACCTGGAAGCGGGTGCCCTCGGTGAGCTCGAGCACCCGGTCCACGATCGCCTGGGGGCTCTGCCGGGCGATGGGGCGGCGGCACTCGGGGCAGTGCGGCCTGCCGATGCGGGCGAACAGCAGCCGCAGGTAGTCGTACACCTCGGTGATGGTGCCGACGGTGGAGCGCGGGTTGCGGGAGGTGGACTTCTGGTCGATGGAGACCGCGGGCGACAGGCCCTCGATGAAGTCCACGTCCGGCTTGTCCATCTGGCCGAGGAACTGCCGCGCGTAGGACGACAGCGACTCGACGTAGCGGCGCTGCCCCTCGGCGAAGATGGTGTCGAAGGCCAGGGAGGACTTGCCCGACCCGGACAGACCCGTGAAGACGATGAGGGAGTCGCGAGGGAGGTCCAGCGAGACGTTCTTCAGATTGTGCTCGCGAGCGCCACGGACGGTGAGGCGGTCGGCCACGCTGATGCGCCTTTCTGACAACGGCAGGGGGCAGGGCCCCCAGCCATGCTAAACGGGGTCTGTCCGGCTTTTCTTCCTGCTCCGGAACCTGCCCCGAACCCGGCCCGGCCACCGCCGGGGTCGCGGGCCGGGCGGCGGCGTGTGCGGTGGGCCCGGTGACGCGGCGGGCCGGGGAGCGTTCGGAAGGTGGGCGCCGGCCCCGGCTGTGAGCGCGCCGGGTCGGAGCACTGCCGCCCTGGGCAGCCTCGGAGTCACGAGCGTATAGCACGTACATTCGAATAGCGAAGCGCTTCCCCCATGTTCACTCGCACGTGTGAATGAGGCGGCCGCCCGGTCCGGCCGTGCGCGGCAGGGGTTCGGCGCACCGCGCCGGGCGGCCCGGCGCGGGCGTGCATGCGCGGGCTCCCCGGCCGGCCACCCCGCCCCGGCGCCGCTGAGCGGCACTGGGCACGGAACGGCACACGGCAACCCTGTGCAGAGGGCCGGGACGGCGCTTCGGCCCGGCGCCGGCCGGCGCGCGGCCACCCGCCCACCCGTGTCACCCGGAGCGCCGGACCCCTGTTCGATACGCCCACCCGGGCCGGGGCCGGCGAGAAGACTCCACAGTACGCGAGCGGGAGCGCCGAGGCGGCGGACTTCGCGGCGGGAGCTCCCCCGGGGGCCGCGTCCCGGCGCTGCCGCCGCCCGGCCGACCCGCGCCGCCCGTACGGCCCGCAGGGGCCCGCCGCCGTCTACGATCACCACGCGCGACCCACTGAACGATCCGGCACCGGCCGGCGGCAGCCGGCGACGACGACCACGAAGGGACACCGCGATGGCGTACCACGGACAGGTGAGAGTCGGCGGGCCACCCGACGTCCGCGAGCTGGCCCATCTGATCATCACCAAGGTCGCGGTGGGTCCGATGGACAACAACGCCTATCTGCTGCGCTGCCGGGAGACGGGCGAGCAGATGCTGGTGGACGCGGCCAACGAGCCGCAGACGCTGCTGCGGGTCATCGGCCCCGACGGGTTGGCCTCGGTGGTCACCACGCACCGGCACGGCGACCACTGGCAGGCGCTGGCGGAGGTGGTGGAGGCCACCGGCGCCCGCACCCTGGCCGGGCGCTTCGACGCCGAGGGCATCCCGGTGCCGACGGACGTGCCGCTGGAGGACGGGGACACCGTGCGGGTCGGCCGGGCCGAGCTCACCGCGCGGCACCTGGCGGGCCACACCCCCGGCAGCGTCGTGCTCGTCTACGACGACCCGCAGGGCCACCCGCACGTGTTCACCGGGGACTGCCTGTTCCCCGGCGGAGTCGGCAACACCCACCGCGACCCGAAGGCGTTCGCGCAGCTCATCCAGGACGTGGAGACCAAGCTGTTCGACGTGCTGCCGGACGAGGCGTGGGTGTACCCGGGCCACGGCCACGACACCACCCTGGGCGCCGAGCGGCCCCATCTGCCCGAGTGGCGCGCCCGGGGCTGGTGACGGCCGGGCACGCGGCGGGGCCCGCACGGGGTGGCGCTCCCGTGCGGGCCCCTCTCTTCGCGGGGGTCGCTTCCCCGGCCGCCGCGGCTACCGCGCGGCGGGCTCCTTCTCGCCCTCGTCCGCGCCCGGCTCCGGCGCGGCCTCGACGGCCTGCTGGGCCTCGGCGCGGCGGGTGGCCCGCAGGCTCGTCACCGTGGTGACGGCCAGGACGGTGCAGATGACGCCGAGCGAGACGGGGATGCTGATCTCCGGCACGTGCACCCCGGACTCGTGCAGGGCGTGCAGCACCAGCTTCACGCCGATGAAGCCGAGGATCACCGACAGGCCGTAGGAGAGGTGGACCAGCTTCTTCAGCAGCCCGCCGATGAGGAAGTAGAGCTGCCGCAGACCCATCAGCGCGAAGGCGTTGGCGGTGAAGACGATGTACGGGTCCTGGGTGAGACCGAAGATCGCCGGGATGGAGTCCAGCGCGAACAGCACGTCGGTGGTGCCGATCGCCAGCATCACGATCATCATCGGCGTGATCAGCCGCTTGCCGTTCTTCTTGATGAACAGCTTGGTGCCGTGGTACTGGTCCGTGGCCGGAACGCGCTTCTCGATCGCCTTCAGCAGGCGGTTCTCCTCGTAGGCCTCGTCCTCCTCGTCCGCGCGCGCCTCCTGGATCAGCTTCCAGGCGGTGTAGATCAGGAACGCGCCGAAGATGTAGAAGACCCAGGCGAAGTTGCTGACGATGGCGGCGCCCGCGGCGATGAAGCCCGCCCGCAGCACCAGCGCGATCAGCACGCCGATCAGCAGCACCCGCTGCTGGTAGATGGTGGGCACCGAGAACTTCGCCATGATCAGCACGAAGACGAACAGGTTGTCCACGCTGAGCGACTTCTCGGTGATGAAGCCGGCGAAGAACTCACCCGAGGGCTGGCCGCCGGCGAACACGGCGAGCCCGATGCCGAACAGCACGGCGAGCGCCACCCACACGCCCGTCCAGATACCGGCCTCCTTGATGGAGACCTCGTGCGGCTTGCGTCCTATGAAGAAGTCGACGGCGATCAGCGCGCACAGGCCGACCACGGTCGCGATCCATACAGTCAGGGAAACGTCCACTGCTCCTCCGGCAGTTGCGGGCGTTGGCAACGTCAGCGGGATCACGGGGGACACGTCGTGTCCGCCCGGGATCGCTGCCGGAGGTCTCTTCCACCCGCTGGGCCGATGGGGCATGGGGCCGGGAACCCGGGCTCCGGGCGGCCTCGCGGGCCGCCGGAGCCGTGATGACGGGTCCTCCGCTAAAGGAGTACTCCCCTCCGCGTAAAGAACTGTATATGAAGACCAAGAGATGGCAAAGAGGTGGCGCAGGACAGGGCGGCTGGTTCGATCACATTTCGAACGGATGTGCGATCGGGCGCCGCTGTCGGGGTGCCGCGCTCGGGCACCGCGCCCCCGTCCGTGCGGAACGGCTGCGGGCGGCGGGCCGTGGGCCGGGCCGCCGCCCTCACCGTCGTGCCCACGGGCGCCGGACACGCCCCGGCGCCCGCCTGCCGGACGCCTACCTGCCGAACGCCTGCCGCGCCGCCGCCACCCGGGCGCCGACCTGGTGCAGCACCTGGCTGCCCGGCGCCGGGAGCAGCGGGGAGAACGTCCAGGCGTGGCCCACCCACGGGTCGGCGAGGTGGTCGTCCGGGGTCGGGGTCAGCCGCATGAGGGCCCGCCACAGCGGATCCAGCACCGGGCCGTACGCCCGCGCGTCCTCCCGGTCGGCCACCATCATCAGGTGCACGCCCACCCGGGGCCCCTCGTCGGCGAGGTAGCGGAGCTGGGTGACCACGCGGTCGTCGAAGCCGTAGGGGAAGTCGTTGACGATCAGCAACTGCTCGCTGAGGTCCAGGTGGGACGGCAGCGCGTCGGAGGCGCCGCCGCGCACGGCCATCTGCACCAGGTCCACCCGCTGCACCAGCTTGGCGATCATCGCGGTGACGCCCGCGGCGCCGGTCGCGACCGGCTCCTTCAGCACGCCGCTGTTCACCAGGGGCGCCAGCGCGTGCGCGCCGGTGCCCGCCGGGTCGATGGCGTGCACCGTGAACTCGCCCGCCGGGTAGGCCGCCATGACGCGGACGGCCAGCGCGACCGCCACCTCCATCGCCAGCCTCCTGGCCTGCTCGGAGTCCACCGTCATCGGTGTGTTCGGCGAGCGCCCGCTGTCGATCCACAGGCCGCGCTCCAGCGGCAGCCGCACCAGCATGGGGATGCGCAGCTCCGGGTGCTCGGGCAGGTGCAGGTCGCCCAGGCGCACCGCCATGGGCGTCTCCATGGTCACCTGGAAGTTCCGCCACACGGCGCTGTCCCAGGAGGCGAACGGCGGCGGCAGCGCGGGCTCGACCACGGCCGCCTCCGCCGCGATCTGCGCCACGTCCCGGTCCAGGGACGCCTTGGCCTGCGCCACCAGCTCGTCGTGCCTGGCCCGCGCGGTGGCGCGGGCGGTGTCGGCGGCGGAGCCCACCCGGCTCGCCGGGTCGGCGAGCACCCGGTCCAGCTCCTGGTCGAGCCGGGACTGGGCGAAGTCGACGGCGCTGCGGTACGCGGCCGTGGTGCGGGCCATGTCCTCGAACATGCCCCACACCTGGTTGTACAGGCGCTCCTCCATCGTCCAGCCGGAGGCGTTGCCCGCCACGGGCTGGGAGGGGTCGGCGGGCACCGGGGCCGGCTCCGGCGGGGCGGGCGGCGCCACGGAGGCGCGGCGCGGGTGCTGGTAGTTGAGCCGGCCGGCCGGGTCCGCGGCGGGCGGGACCGGCGGGGCGGGCGGGGTCGCGGGGGGCGTCGGCGGGACGGCCGCGCCCGCGCCGCCCGCGGCGTTCCCGGCCACCGTGGCGGCCCTGCGCGCCCTGTCGCCCTCGGCCTGCGGCGGCGGGGGCGCCACCGAGCGGGCCAGGCCGCGGGCGATCGCGTCGTTGATCGTGGCCGCGAGCGACGTCGCCTCCGGCAGGCCCTGGTCGCGCAGCATGGCCTCGAGGCCGCCCGCGTAGCCCTGGCCGACCGCGCGCACCTTCCACTGGCCGCGGCGCAGATACAGCTCGATCGCGACGACGGCGGACTCCTGGTCCAGGTCCGTCATGGTGTACGTGGCGATCTCGGCGCCGTCCAGGCCGGTGATCGCCACGAACGGCGCCGACACCGCGCCGAAGCGCAGCGGGGAGCCCTCCGCCGGCGGCAGGGCCAGCAGCACGTTGACCCAGTGCACGCCGTCGGGCAGCGCGCCGAGGTCCACGGCGAGCCGGTGGTCGGCCGCCGCCTGCCGGGAGACCTCCACGCCCGGCAGCTTGGGCGAGCCCGGGTGCGCGACCCACTCCACGCCCCGCACCTTGCCCTGGTCGTCACCGAGGGTCACCCCGGAGATGACCGGCTGCCCGGTCGAGATCCTCACTTCCAGGCGGTTGTCCGGGAGTGGATGGTTCTGCCCCCGGGCCAACTCGGCGCTCATCGTGGTCCCCCTGTTCGTTCCTGCTCTGCGTGTGAGCTGCTGCGTCGTGTCGCGTGCGGGTGCGGCGGTGCGCGGCCCCCGGTGTGGGGGCCGCGCACCGCCGGCCGATCCGCCCGCCGCCTGCCGAGGCCCTGACGGGCCTACAGGTGAGCGGCGATCGCCGGCATCAGGTCCTGGAAGGTGCGGCCGCTGGCCGGGGCGCCGATGGCCGCCATCTGCCAGCCGTTGCCCGAGCGGAACACCTTCGCCATCACCTGGGCGGTGTACTGGCCGCCGCCGGTGAGGGTGTAGCGGGCCAGCTCCTGGCCGTTGCTCTCGTCGATGAGGCGGCAGAAGGCGTCCTGCACCTCCTGGAAGGTCTGCCCGGTGAAGGAGTTCACCGTGAAGAAGATCTGGGTGATGTGGACGGGCACGCGCTGGAGGTCCACCAGGATGGACTCGTCGTCCCCGCCGCCGCCGGCGCCGCCCACCAGGTTGTCGCCGGTGTGCCGCACCGAGCCGTCGTCGCTCACCAAGTGCTGGAAGAACACGACGTCCACCGGCTGGGCGTCGGCGAACAGGATCGCCGAGGCGTCCAGGTCGATCTCGCGGGTCCGGCTGCCGAACAGCCCGCGGCGGGGCGCGGCCTTCCAGCCCAGCCCCATCCGCACGACGTTGAGCGTGCCCCCGTCGGACTTCTGAAGGCTGATCTGCTGGCCCTTGGCCAGGTTGACCGTCACGCGCTGTCCCCTCCTCGAAGAACTGCCATGTTCGTTGTCACGCCATGGAGATGTGCACCACCGGCCACGCGGCCGGACCCGCCACTGCGGTTGCAAGGCACCCTACGCAGTGCCGCCGACAACGCGTCGCGTCGGGTCGCCATTGTGGCCCTGTTGAGACACACGCGGGAGCGGACACGCGAGGTTTCACCCGCCGGCGGAGCGCCCGCCGCGGCGGGCGGGGGCGCGGGCGCGGAAACGATCCGGCCCGGGGGCGGGAGCGCCGGTCCGGGCCCGGCCGCCCCCGTCCCCGGCGGGCCGCCGCTAGGCGACTCCCGCCTCCTTCATCTGGCGCAGCTCCTTCTTCAGCTCGCCCACCTCGTCCCGCAGCCGGGCCGCGACCTCGAACTGGAGCTCGGACGCCGCGGTGTGCATCCGCGCGGTGAGCTCCTCGATCAGCTCGGTCAGCTCCTCCGCGGGCAGGCCCTTGGCGTCCTTGCGCTTCGCGCCCGCCTTCGCCGACAGGCCGGGCACCGGTGCCTTGCCCCGCGACTGCTGGCGCCCGCTGCCGAGCAGCTCGCCGGTGTCCGCGTCCTCGCGGGCGATGGAGTCCAGGATGTCGCCGATCTTCTTGCGCAGCGGCTGCGGGTCGATGCCGTGCGCGGTGTTGTACGCGATCTGCTTCTCGCGGCGGCGGTTGGTCTCCTCGATGGCCTTCTCCATCGCGGGCGTGATCCGGTCCGCGTACATGTGGACCTGGCCGGAGACGTTGCGCGCCGCGCGGCCGATCGTCTGGATCAGCGAGGTGCCCGAGCGCAGGAAGCCCTCCTTGTCCGCGTCGAGGATGGCGACCAGCGACACCTCCGGCAGGTCCAGGCCCTCGCGCAGCAGGTTGATGCCGACCAGGACGTCGTACTCGCCCGCGCGCAGCTCCCGCAGCAGCTCCACCCGGCGCAGCGTGTCGATGTCGCTGTGCAGGTACCGCACCCGGATGCCGAGTTCCAGCATGTAGTCGGTGAGGTCCTCGGCCATCTTCTTGGTGAGGGTGGTGACCAGCGCCCGCTCGTCCTTCTCGGCCCGCACCCGCACCTCGTGCACCAGGTCGTCGATCTGGCCCTCGGTGGGCTTGACGATCACCTGGGGGTCGACCAGGCCGGTGGGGCGGATGATCTGCTCCACCGGCCGGTCCGAGCGGGACAGCTCGTAGGCGCCGGGCGTGGCGGACAGGTAGACCGTCTGCCCGATGCGCTCCAGGAACTCCTCCCACTTCAGCGGCCGGTTGTCCATGGCGGACGGCAGCCGGAACCCGTGGTCCACCAGGGTCCGCTTGCGGGAGGCGTCGCCCTCGTACATGGCGCCGATCTGCGGCACGGTGACATGGGACTCGTCGATGACGAGGAGGAAGTCCTCGGGGAAGTAGTCGAGCAGCGTGTGCGGGGCGGTGCCGGGGTCGCGGCCGTCGATGTGCCGCGAGTAGTTCTCGATGCCGGAGCAGGTGCCGATCTGCCGCATCATCTCGATGTCGTAGGTGGTGCGCATGCGCAGCCGCTGCGCCTCCAGCAGCTTGCCCTGCTTCTCCATGCGGGCGAGCTGCTCCTCCAGCTCCCGCTCGATGCCGGAGACCGCCCGCTCCATGCGCTCGGGGCCCGCCACGTAGTGGGAGGCGGGGAAGACGTAGAGCTGCTCGTCCTCGGTGACGATCTCGCCGGTGAGGGGGTGCAGCGTGGACAGCGCCTCGATCTCGTCGCCGAACATCTCGATGCGGACGGCGAGCTCCTCGTAGACCGGGAGGATCTCGATGGTGTCGCCGCGGACGCGGAAGGTGCCCCGGGTGAACGCCAGGTCGTTGCGCGTGTACTGGACGTCGACGAAGCGGCGCAGCAGCGCGTCCCGGTCGATCTCCTGGCCGACGCGCAGCGGGACCATCCGGTCCACGTACTCCTGGGGGGTGCCCAGGCCGTAGATGCAGGACACGGACGCCACCACGATCACGTCGCGCCTGGTGAGCAGGGAGTTCGTCGTGGAGTGGCGCAGCCGCTCCACCTCCTCGTTGATGGAGGAGTCCTTCTCGATGTAGGTGTCCGTCTGCGGGACGTACGCCTCGGGCTGGTAGTAGTCGTAGTAGGAGACGAAGTACTCCACGGCGTTGTGCGGGAGCAGCTCGCGGAACTCGTTGGCCAACTGGGCGGCCAGCGTCTTGTTCGGCGCCATCACCAGGGTGGGGCGCTGGAGCCGCTCGACCATCCAGGCCGTGGTCGCGGACTTGCCGGTGCCGGTGGCGCCGAGCAGGACCACGTCCTTCTCGCCGGCGCGGATCCTGCGCTCCAGCTCGTCGATGGCCTGCGGCTGGTCGCCGGAGGGCTGGTAGGGGCTGACGACCTGGAAGGGCGCCACCTTGCGTTCGATGTCTGTGGTGGGTCGCACGCCACCACGGTACGACTCCCCACTGACAACCGGGGCCGGTCCGTGTCGGCCGCCGGGACCCGGCGCGCGCCCGCCGCCGCCCCCGGACGGCCCGCCAGCCGCGCCGGGGCGGCTCCGGCCCGCCCTCAGCCGCGCTCCCCCGCGAGCAGCTCCGCCAGGTGCACGCCGTGCGCCCCGGCCAGGTCGGCGGCCTGGGTGCGGCAGGAGAAGCCGTCGGCGAGCAGGACGGTGCCGGGGGCGGCCGAGCGCAGCGCGGGCAGCAGGGCGTTGCCCGCCACGGCCACGGACAGCTCGTAGTGGCCGCGCTCCATGCCGAAGTTCCCGGCGAGGCCGCAGCAGCCCGCCAGGGTGGTGACCTGTGCGCCGAGCGCGGTGAGCAGCTCCCGGTCGGCGGTGAAGCCCATGACGGCGTGCTGGTGGCAGTGCGGCTGGGCGAGCACCCGCGTCCCGGTCAGGTCGGGGCGGGGCCAGGCGTCCCCGGCCTCGGTGAGCAGCTCGGCGAGGGTGCGGGTGGCCCCGGCGACGGCGCGGGCCCGGGGGTCGTCGCCGAGCAGGTCGGGCAGGTCGGAGCGGAGCACGGCGGTGCAGGACGGTTCCAGGCCCACGATCCGCGCGCCCGCCGCGACGTGCGGCGCCAGCACGTCCACCAGCCGGGCCAGCCGCCGGCGCGCCGCGTCCAACTGGCCGGTGGTGATCCAGGTCAGGCCGCAGCAGGCGGTCCGGTCGGGCACGGTGACGGCGAAGCCCGCGTCCCGCAGCACCCTCGCCGCGGCCCGGGGCACCCCCGGGGCGAAGGCGTCGCAGAAGGTGTCGGCCCACAGCACCACGGGGGCGCCCGCCCCGCCGTCGCCGCCCCCCTCCCGCCGCCACCACCGGGTGAACGGCTCCGCCGCGAGGCGCGGCACCCGGCGCCGCCCGTCCACGCCCGCGAGGGGCAGCAGCACCCGGGCCGCGCCCCGGCGGCCCAGCACCGCGTTGGCCGCGGGCACCGCCCCGGGGACCCGGCCGAGCAGGCGCGTCCACCGCGGCAGCCGGCCCAGCGTGTAGTGGCTGACCGGCCGCGGGCGCCCGGCGTACGCCCGGTGCAGCACCAGCGACTTGTACGCCGCCATGTCCACCCCGGCCGGGCAGTCGCTGCCGCACGCCCGGCACGACAGGCACAGGTCGAGCGACTCGCGGACCTCCGGCGCCCGCCAGCCGCGCACCAGCGTGCCGTTCGCCAGCTCCTGGAGCACCCGGGCGCGGCCCCGGGTGGAGTCCTTCTCGTCCCGGGTGGCCAGGTAGGACGGGCACATGAAGCCGCCCGCCGCCGTCGTGTCGGCCCGGCACTTGGCCACGCCGGTGCAGCGGTGGACGGCCCTGGTGAGGTTGCCGTCGTCGGCGCGCAGCCCGAGGCGGTGCGGCTGGGGCAGCGGGGCGGCGGCCGGGCGCCTGAGGTCGGCGTCCACCGGCCGGGGGTCCACCAGCACCCCGGGGTTGAGCAGCCCGTCCGGGTCGAGCAGCGCCTTGAAGCGGCCGAACAGGGCCAGGGCGCCCGGGGAGTACATCAGGGGCAGCAGCTCGCCGCGGGCGCGCCCGTCGCCGTGCTCGCCGGACAGCGACCCGCCGTACTCGGACACCAGGGCGGCGGCGTCCCGCAGGAACGCCCGCAGGGCCGCCCCGTCCGCCTCCAGCGGCAGGTCGATCCGCACATGGACGCAGCCGTCGCCGAAGTGCCCGTACGGCACGCCCGTCACGTCGTGGGCGGCCAGCAGCGCGTCGAACCGGCGCAGGTAGGCGCCCAGGTGCTCGGGCGGGACCGCGGCGTCCTCCCAGCCGGGCCACGCCTGCCGGCCGCGCGCGGTGCGCCCGGCGAGCCCCGCCCCGTCCTCCCTGATCCGCCACATCGCGGTGGCCTGCTCGCCCGCCGGGAGGAGGCGGTGCTCCAGCGCGTCCGCGTCCGCGGCCATGGCCAGCGCCGCGGCGGCGGCCTCGCCGGCGTCGGCCCCGCCGGCCTCCACCATCAGCCAGCCGCCGCCCCGGGGCAGCCCCGGCACCCGGTTCGCGCCGCGGTGCCGCCGCACCACGTCCACCAGCCTCGCGTCGAGGCCCTCCACCGCGAGCGGGCGGTGCCGCAGCAGCGCGGGCACGGCGTCGGCGGCGCTCGCCATGTCGGGGTAGCCGAGGACCAGCAGCGCCCGGGCGGGGGCCTCCTCGACCAGCCGCACGGTGGCGCCGAGCACGATGCCCGCGGTGCCCTCGGTGCCCACCAGGGCCTTGGCCAGGTCCCGGCCGCGCTCCGGCAGCAGGTGCTCCAGGCCGTAGCCGGACCCCTGCCGGGAGAAGCGCCCGAACTCGGTGCGCAGCACCCGGAGCGCCCCGCCGACCAGCGCGTCCAGGCCCGGCACCGGGTCCAGGCCCCTGGCCGCGGTGAACACCCGCCCGGTGCCGTCGGCGACGGTGAGCGACTCGACGTTGTCGGCGGTGCGCCCGTGGGCGACCGCGTGCGGCCCGCACGCGTTGTTGCCGATCATGCCGCCGAGGGTGGCCCTGGACTGGGTGGACGGGTCGGGCCCGAACCGCAGCCCGTGCGGGGCGGCGGCCCGCTGGAGGTCGGCGAGCACAACGCCGGGCTGGACGCGGGCGGTGCGCTCGCGCGGGTCCAGGGCGAGGACGGCGTTCATGTGGCGGGAGAAGTCCAGGACGATCCCGGGCCCGATCGCGTTCCCGGCGATCGACGTGCCGCCGCCCCGGCAGGTCACCGGCGTCCCGGTGCGCCGGGCGACGTCGAGCGCGGCCAGCACGTCGTCCTCGTCGCGCGGCGCCACCACCACGCGCGGCACCACCCGGTAGTTGGACGCGTCGGTGGAGTACTCGGCCCGCCGGCGCGGCGAGTCGTCCACCTCTCCGCGCACCGCGGCGCGCAGGAGGCGCGCCGGTTCACCCGCTGCCGGACCGCGTGCCACGGTGTCTCCTCCCTGGGCGCGGCGGGCGCGGCCCGGGGCGGCCGGAGGGTGGCCGGTCCGGTCCGGGCGCGGTGTGCCGTCGGTGGTCTATGGTCGATAGAGACGTTAAGTGTACGGAACCGTTTCGCAAACAGGGAGCCGCACCATGACCACGGACGCCGCACGGCCGGCGCGCCGCACACGCCTCACCCCCGAGCGGGAGCGGGAGCTGTACGCCGCGGTGCTCGAGCTGCTGCGCGAGGTGGGGTACGACGCGCTGACCATGGACGCCGTGGCGGCCCGCACCCGCTCGAGCAAGGCCACGCTCTACCGGCAGTGGAAGGGCAAGCCGGAGCTGGTGGTGGCCGCGCTGCGGGACAACCACCCGGTGCGGGCGGGGGACGTGGACACCGGCTCGCTCGCCGGGGACCTGCGCGAGGTCGCCCGCAGGCTGTGCAAGAAGGCCGACGACACCGCGCTGATGCGGGGCATCACCCACGCGGCCGAGCGCAACCCCGAACTCGGCCGGGCGATGCGCGAGACGCTGATCCAGCCGGAGATGGACGCGCTGTACCGGATGCTGGACCGGGCCGTGGAGCGCGGCGAGCTGGCCCCGGACCGGCCCGCGGCCGGCTTCCTGTCGGAGATGATCACCGGCGCGCTGCTGACCCGGCCGATGCTGGAGGACCGGCACGCCGACGAGCCGTACCTGCTGGCCTACTTCGACGCGGTGGTGCTGCCCGCGCTCGGCGTCGAGGGCTGAGCGGCGGGCACTCCCCCGCCGCGCTCCCCTCCGGGGTTTCCGCGCCGCCGCACCCGCGGCCGCGCCTCCCGCTCCCGCGAGCCCCATCGAAACGTTTGCGTTTCGTTCAGCGGAGGTCTAGGCTCGCCGCGAGTACGAAACCGTTTCGTATCGAGGGAGTCGTCCCCATGTCTGGAACCGCCACCGACCTCCGCGCCGTCGGGTCCGCGCCCGCCGACGAGGGCCCCCGCCACCGATGGTGGGTCCTGGCGATCATCGGCCTCGCCCAGTTGATGGTCGTCCTGGACGCCACCATCGTGAACATCGCCATGCCCTCCGCCCAGCAGGACCTGGGCTTCTCCGACAGCGACCGGCAGTGGATCGTCACCGCCTACGCCCTGGCGTTCGGCAGCCTGCTGCTGCTCGGCGGGCGCCTCGCCGACCTGATAGGCCGCAAGATCACCTTCCTGGTCGGACTCGTCGGCTTCGCCGGGGCCTCGGCGCTCGGCGGCGCCGCCCCCAACTTCGAGGTGCTGGTCACCGCCCGCGCCCTCCAGGGCGCCTTCGGCGCGCTGCTCGCCCCCGCCGCGCTGGCACTGCTGACCACCACCTTCACCGAGCCCAAGGAGCGCGCCCGCGCCTTCGGCATCTACGGCGCGATCGCCGGCTCCGGCGGCGCCGTCGGCCTGCTGCTCGGCGGCCTGCTCACCGAGCACCTCGACTGGCGCTGGACCCTGTACGTCAACCTGGTCTTCGCCGTTCTGGCGCTCGTCGGCGGCTGGGCGCTGCTGAAGTCCGGCAGGCCCGCCGACCGCCCCAAGCTGGACATCCTGGGCACCCTGCTGGTCTCCGCCGGCCTGTTCTCCGTCGTCTACGGCTTCTCCAACGCCGAGCACGACGGCTGGTCCGCCACCGGCACCTGGGGCCTGCTGGTCCTCGGCGGCGTGCTGCTGGTCGCGTTCGCCTGGTGGCAGACCAGGGCCGCGCACCCGCTGCTGCCCCTGCGGGTGCTGCTGGACCGCAACCGCGGCGCGTCGTTCCTCTCGATGCTCATCTCCTCCGCGGCCATGTTCGGCCTGTTCCTCTTCCTCACGTACTACCTCCAGCTCAGCCTCGAGTACTCCCCCGTCGAGACCGGCCTGGCGTTCATGCCGATGATCACCGTGGTGATGATCGCCGCGACCCTGTCCACGACCATGCTGCTGCCGCGCATCGGCCCCAAGCCCCTGGTCCCGCTGGGCATGGGCCTGGCGGCGGCGGGCATGGTGTGGCTGACCGGCCTCGGCATCGGCAGCTCGTACGCCTCCGAGGTGCTGCCGCCCACCCTCGTCTTCGGCCTCGGCGTCGGCCTGGTCATGGCCCCGGCGATGAACCTGGCCACCTACGGGGTCCAGGCCAACGACGCGGGCGTGGCGTCGGCGGCCCTCAACGCCATGCAGCAGGTCGGCGGATCCATCGGCACGGCGCTGCTGAGCACCTTCGCCTCCACCGCCGCCGACGACTACCTCAAGGGGAGGAACCCGGCCGACGAGCTGGTGCGGGCGCAGGCCGCGATCGAGAGCTACCACGCCGTGTACTGGTGGTCCGGCGTGTTCTTCGCCGCCGGTCTGGTGATCAGCTTCCTGCTCTACCGCCGCGGCGTGCCGAAGACCGACCCGGACGCGGCGCCGGTCGTCCACATGTGACGGCTCCCTGACGGCCCCCACCGGTCCGGGGCCGCCCGGCAGCGGAGCGGGGCGGCCCCGCGGCGCCGCGTCCGTGGGGACGGGACGCGGCGCACGGCAGGCCCGGCGGAACGGACTCCCCTCGCGGGAACACCGGCCGCCGGGCCTGACTTGTCATCCGGTGGGCGGCTGCTGGGACGGCGGGCCGCCGGGACGAGGGGACGAGGGAAGGCGCGTCGCATGCTCGACGAGGAGTGGGAGGAGCACCGCCCCGCGGTGTTCGGCGTGGCGTACCGGCTGCTCGGCAGCGTGGCCGACGCCGAGGACGTGGCCCAGGACGTGTGGCTGCGGGCGGCCGGGGCCGACCTGCGCGGCGTCAGCGATCTGCGGGCCTGGCTGGTCACCGTGGCGGCGCGGCGCGCCTACGACATCCTGCGGTCGGCGCGGGTGCGCCGCGAGAGCTACGTCGGGCCGTGGCTGCCCGAGCCGCTGCTGACCGGCCCCGACGCGGCGGAGCCGGTGCTGGTGGACGAGTCCGTCGGCACGGCCATGCTGCTGGTGATGGAGGAGCTCAGCCCGCCCGAGCGGGTCGCTTTCGTCCTCCACGACGTGTTCGGGTTCGCCCACGGCCGGATCGCCGAGGTGCTGGGCGGCTCGGTGCCCGCCGCCCGGCAGCTCGCCTCGCGGGCCCGGCGCAAGGTGGCCCGCGCGCGGACGTCGCTGCCGCGGGCCCCGCGCGCCGAGCAGGAGCGGGTGCTCACCGCGTTCAAGGCCGCCTACGAGGCCGGGGACCTGGCCGGGCTGGTGCGGCTGCTGCACCCGGACGCCGTCTACGTCACCGACGGCGGCCGCGACGCCCACGCCGCCCGCAGGCCCATCCGCGGCGGCCTGCTCGCCGCCGAGGTCATGGTGCGGGTCGGCCGCAGGTGGCGCCCCGACCGCATCGACCTCGTGGAGGTCGGCGGGGAGCCCGCGCTGGTCTTCCACCGCGAGGGCGGCGTGTACTCCGTGGACACCTT
This sequence comes from Streptomyces capparidis, assembly GCF_054782095.1. Classification (NCBI taxonomy): domain Bacteria; kingdom Bacillati; phylum Actinomycetota; class Actinomycetes; order Kitasatosporales; family Streptomycetaceae; genus Streptomyces; species Streptomyces capparidis. The sequence continues at coordinate 117,712 of NZ_BAAGTD010000024.1, forward strand.
CGACGTCCGGGACGGTCTGATCACCGCGTACCGCAGGGTCCTCTCCCCCGGCAAGCTCGCCCACCTGCGCACCGCTCCGCCGGAGGCTGTCACACCCGGGCGGGCCGTCTCGTCTCCCTGACGACCGGCCGGGGACACCGGCCAGAAGGAGAGGGAACACCGTGCCCCGTTTGAACCTCGGCGAGACCGCCCCGGAGGCGTACCAGGGCTTCCGCCAGGCGGACGCCGCCATCCGCAACAGCCCGCTGGACGGCACCGTGCGCGAGCTGGTCAAGCTGCGGGCCTCGCAGCTCAACGGCTGCGTGTACTGCGTCGACATGCACAGCGGCGAGGCCCGCCGCACGGGCGAGCGCCAGGAGCGGCTCGACCAGTTGCCCGTGTGGAAGGAGTCCGAGCTGTTCGACGCGCGGGAGCGGGCGGCGCTCGCCTACACCGAGGCCGTCACCCGCCGCGAGGACGTCGGCGACGAGCTGTGGGAGGAGCTGCGCCGCCGGTTCCCCGACGAGAGCGAGCTCGGCCACCTGGCCGCCCAGGTGTCGCTGATCAACGCGTTCAACCTGTTCTGCGTGCCGCTGCGGTACAGGCCGTAGCCCCGCCGGATCGGGTGACCGGGTGAGGCGGCGGGGCGTCGGACGCGACGCCCTGCCGCCTCGGGTTCGGCGGGGGCGGCGGGGCGGGTGGCCGGGGTGGGCGTCGCGGGTGGGGCGGCGGGGGCGGGGTCGCGGCGCGGGGCCGGGTGCCGCCGGGGTTCGCGTTGTCACGTTGAGCGAAGCTGGGGCCAGTTATCTATGCGTCGAACGCGGCCTCCGCCCGCGCCGTTCCCGCGGGCCGGAGCCCGGTGCCCGACCAGGGCCGCTACCATCCGCCCATGTCTGACGGACGCTTCGCGCTCGCGCCCACGGCCGACGAGCGATCGGTGCTGCTCACCTTCCTCGACTGGCAGCGCGACACCCTGGTGCGCAAGTGCGCGGGCCTGTCCGACGAGCAGTTGCGCCTGCGCGCGGTGCCCACCTCGAACCTCACCCTGGTGGGCCTGGTGCGGCATCTGGCCGGGGTCGAGCGGTGGTACTTCCAGGTGATCATGGCCGGTGAGGCCCCGCCCGAGCTGTTCACCGCGACCGACGACGCGGACGAGGACTTCAACGACATCGCCTCCGCCACCGGTGCGGCCGCCTTCGCCGTCTGGCGGGCCCAGGTCGCGCACTCCCGCCGCGTGGTGGCCGGGCGCCCCCTGGAGGCGGTGGGGACCAACCCCGCCACCGGGCAGCGGCACGCGCTGCGCTGGGTGCTGAGCCACATGATCGACGAGTACGCCCGCCACAACGGCCACGCCGACCTGATCCGGGAGGCCGTGGACGGCACGACGGGCGAGTGACGCCCGTCCCCCGCCGGGCGGAGCGGCGGAGCGGGCCCGGGAGCGTAGCCAGCTCCCGGGCCCCGGTGTCCGCCTGTGTGGGCACGCCGGGGTGGTCGGGGTCGGCGGGTCAGTCTGATGCCGTCGCGTTCTTCCTTTGAACTACCGCCCATCGAGCTGAGCGGGAGGGAGTCGAACCCCCATTCGACGGCCGGGCCCGCGCCCGTCGTTCCGGCGATCGGCGGCGAATGCTGAGTCTGGAGCGAGAGTCTGAGATTGAGGCGGCCTGCCTCTGCCTTTGGGCCACGCCCGGCACACTGGGCCGGACGGCGGGGAATCGAACCCCGCACCGGGACCGCTTGATCACGACGAGCTTCAGTTTCAGCTTGCGCTCCTCGCGCACCCCGGCGGCACACAGGCCACCGGGGAGTTCATGAGGCTACCCGAACGTCATCCGAACAGGTAGCCGAACACCGCCTCGCCGACCCGCTGGTCGGTGACCTCCACCGCGTTGGCCTCCTCGCGGGCGAACTTCACCGCCTGCTGGAGCTTCTCCACCCGGTCGAGCAGCTCGTTGACCCGGCGGGCGGGCAGCGCGCCGGAGAACTTCACCGTGGACCAGTACCCGACGGGGATGTCCTCGTAGTACACCTCGACCTGCGCCGGGTGCTTGTCGGTGGCCTCCGCCTTGACGTGGTTGCGCGGCACCTTCTTGGTGCGCACCGTGCGCACCACCTCGGTCTTCCAGCAGTCCGTGGACGGGTCAAGGTTCCACGACTCCGCGGCGTCCAGCACCGGCAGGCGGCGCAGGAAGCCGTTCAGGTCGGCGAGCTGCTTCTCCAGGAAGAGCAGGTACGAGACGGGGACGTCGCGCAGGAGGGCGCGGCCCTCCACCGTGACGTCGGCGCGGGCCGTGCAGTTCGCCCAGTCCTTCGTGGCGGTGACGTCGAACAGGCGGGTCAGGGTGGCGGCGGTGACCCGCAGCACCTCCTCGGCCTTGACCTGCACCCGGGTGGACTCCGGCGGAAGCTGCTCGCCCTCCTCGTCCTTGGGCTGGTACGTGCGCGAGATGCCGGAGAGCAGCGCGGGCTTGGCGAGCTTGCCCTGCTCGGCCGCCACGTCCTGCTGCGCCTTGGTCTTGACGCCCTTTTCGATCGCGATGATCTGACTGAGTTTCGTCGCCACGCGCCGTACCGTAGCAGCCCTGTTCGACATTCTTCGAAGGTTTATCCGAGAGGGCGGCCGCCGGGGCACACGCGCCGGTGTACCCCTCCGGGGGGACGGGGGGTGCGACCCGGGTCGGACGGCGGGAGGCGAACCGGCGACCGGAGTGCGACGCGGTGCGGGCGGCGGTCCGGGAAGTCTTGAGCCGTTCCCGCCGCGGCCGTCCCCGGCCCCGCCTCCGAAGGAGTCCCCCGTGACCGTCGCCCCCGCGACACCCGCCCCGCCCCGCTGGGCGGTCCGCCTCGCCCGTGTCGCCGCGCTGGCCCCGCTGCCCTCGGGGCTGTGGCGGCTGGCGCTGGCCTGCCACGTCCCCCTCGGCTTCGGCGCCGCCTCGGACCTGCACCCGAGCCGGATCAGCGCCGGGCTGAGCGTCTACATGGTGACGCTGACGCTGGTGGCCGAGGGGCTGGGGCTGCTGGCCCTGGGCCTGGTCCGGCCGTGGGGCGAGGTGTTCCCCCGGTGGCTGCCGGTGCTCGGCGGGCGGCGGGTCCCGGTCCCGGCCGCGGTCGTCCCGGCCGGGCTCGGGGCGGCGGTGCTCATCCTGCTGGGCGCCCTCGGGGCCGTGGGCTGGAACAGCCCGGAGAACATGGGCTCGCCCGACGCCCCGCAGGGCCTCGCGTACTGGGTGATGACGCTCGCCTACGCGCCGCTGCTGCTGTGGGGGCCGGCGCTCGCCGTGCTGGCGGCGCACTACCGCGGGCGGCGCACCCGGGCGACGCCGCGGCCCGGGCTAGCGGTCGCCGGTGCCTGAGTCGCCGGGGTCCGTGCCGTCGCCGTCCGGGGCGGCCCGGGCGGCGAGCCGCGACCACAGGGCGCGGACCTGCGGCTCCAGGGCTTCCAGGGGGCCGTCGTTGTCGATCACGTAGTCGGCGACGGCCAGCCGGGCCTCGCGGGTGGCCTGCGCGGCCATGCGGGCCCTGGCGTCCTGCTCGGGCATGCCGCGCAGGCGGGTGAGGCGGTCCAGTTGGGTCCCCGGGGAGGCGTCCACGACGACGACCACGTCGTAGAGGCCGGCCAGCCCGTTCTCGGCGAGCAGGGGCACGTCGTGGACCACGACCGCGTCCTTCGGCGCGGCGGCCTCCAGCTCGGCCGAGCGGGCCCGCACCAAGGGGTGGACGATGCCGTTGAGGGCCCGCAGGCGCTCGGGGTCGCCGAAGACGACGGAGCCCAGCCTGGGCCGGTCCAGGGAGCCGTCCGGGGCGAGCATCCCCTCGCCGAACTCGGCGACGACGGCGGCCAGGCCGGGGGTGCCCGGGGCGACGACCTCGCGGGCGATCACGTCCGAGTCGATCAGGACCGCCCCGTGGGACACCAGGAGCGCGGACACCTCGCTCTTGCCCGCGCCGATGCCACCGGTGAGGCCGATTCGCAGCATGGACCCACCCTAGCCGGGCGGGTCCCGGGGGCCGGCACCCGCCTCAGTTCTCGTTCTCCCGCTCGGCCAGGAACTGCTCGAAGCGGGCGGCCAGCTCGTCCGCCGAGGGCAGGTTGTCGGCCTCGGCGGCCAGGCTGTCCCGGCCCGCCGGGCCCGTGATCGCGTCGTAGCGGCTCTCCATGAGCTGGATCTCCGAGGTGAGGCTCCCGTCGTCCACGGCGATCTGCCGGTCGATCTCCGCGCGCACCTTCTCGCTGTTCTCCGCCAGCCCGGGCGCGGGCAGCACCAGGCCGGTCGCCGAGGTGACCGCCTCGAGCACCGCCAGGGCCGACGGCGGATACGTGGCGTTGGCCAGGTAGTGCGGAACGTGCACGGCGAAGCCCACCACGTCGTGGCCGGCCTCGGCGAGCCGGTACTCCAGCAGGGCCTGGGCGCTGCCGGGGACCTCGGCCTCGTCGAACAGCGCCGGGTGGCCCGCGAGCAGGTCCTTGCGGTTGCCGTGGGCGGTCAGGGACGGCGGCCTGGTGTGCGGCACGCCCATGGGGATGCCGTGGAAGTTCACGGTCAGCCGCACCCCGAGGCGCTCCACCAGACCGCGCACGGCGGCCGCGAAGCGCTCCCACTCCACGTCCGGCTCCGGCCCGGACAGCAGCAGGAACGGGGTGCCGGTGGAGTCGTCCACCAGGCGCAGCTCCAGCTCGGGCGCCTCGTAGGTGGCCCAGTGGTCGCGGCGGAAGAGCATGGGGGGGCGCCGCGCCCGGTAGTCGATCAGCCGGTCCACGTCGAACCGGGCCACCGGGGTGCCGGGGAAGCCGTCGCGGATGTGCTCCACCACCTGGTGGCCGGCCTTGCCCGCGTCGATGAACCCCTGGAGGTGGAAGAGGAGCACCAGTCCGTCGGACTCGGCCGTGGCGGAGGCGTCCGCCGCCGCCAGTCCCTCGGGGTCGAACGCGTAGAGGTCTGCTGTGTCCCGCACGTGCACCATCTCCTTTTCGCCTCCGCGTGACAACACATGGCGTGGCGTGAGCATTCCCCGCCACTCGCGCTCCGTCCTGCCCGCCCACCGCCCGTGAACACCACCTGCCCCGGCGCGGGAGGGCGCGCGCGGGGGTGGCCTGAGGGGTTGACCGTCTCCCGAGCGCCGGGCGGGGGCGCCCCCACCCGGCCTGCCGGCCCGCTCCACGCCGGCTCCACCGCGGTGGCAGCGACGGCGGAAGGCCCGCCCCCGAGGGGACGGGCCTTCCGTTCGTACCGCTGCGTGTCGCCGTGCGGCGCCGGCGTCAGCTCTGGCCGCCGGCCAGCTTCTCGCGGAGCGCGGCGAGCGCCTCGTCCGACGCCAGGGCACCGGAGCTGTCGTCCGAGGCCGAGGAGTACGAGCCGCCGCCGCCCTGGCCACCCTGGCCACCGGGCTCACCGGCCGCCTCGGCGTCGGCCTCGCGGGCCTTGACCACCTGGGCCTGGTGCTGCTCGAAGCGGGTCTGCGCCTCGGCGTACTGGCGCTCCCACTCCTCGCGCTGCTTCTCGTAGCCGGGCAGCCAGTCGTTCGCCTCGGGGTCGAAGCCCTCGGGGTAGATGTAGTTGCCCTGCTCGTCGTAGGACGCGGCCATGCCGTAGAGGGTCGGGTCGAACTCGACGGCGGACGGGTCCGCGCCGAACGCCTCGTTGGCCTGCTTCAGCGAGAGGCTGATGCGACGGCGCTCGAGGTCGATGTCGATGACCTTGACGAAGATCTCGTCGTTGACCTGGACGACCTGCTCCGGGATCTCCACGTGGCGCTCGGCCAGCTCGGAGATGTGGACCAGGCCCTCGATGCCCTCGTCCACCCGGACGAACGCGCCGAACGGCACCAGCTTGGTGACCTTGCCGGGGACGACCTGGCCGATCTGGTGGGTCCGGGCGAACTGCTGCCACGGGTCCTCCTGCGTCGCCTTCAGCGACAGGGAGACCCGCTCGCGGTCCATGTCGACGTCGAGGACCTCGACGGTGACCTCCTGGCCGACCTCGACAACCTCGGAGGGGTGGTCGATGTGCTTCCAGGAGAGCTCGGAGACGTGCACCAGACCGTCGACGCCGCCGAGGTCGACGAACGCGCCGAAGTTGACGATCGACGACACGACGCCGGAGCGGACCTGGCCCTTCTGGAGGGTGGTGAGGAAGGTCTGGCGGACCTCGCTCTGGGTCTGCTCCAGCCAGGCGCGGCGGGACAGGACCACGTTGTTGCGGTTCTTGTCCAGCTCGATGATCTTGGCCTCGAGCTCCTTGCCGACGTACGGCTGGAGGTCGCGGACGCGGCGCATCTCGACCAGGGAGGCCGGGAGGAAGCCGCGCAGGCCGATGTCAAGGATGAGACCACCCTTGACAACCTCGATGACGGTACCGGTGACGATGCCGTCTTCTTCCTTGATCTTCTCGATCGTGCCCCAGGCGCGCTCGTACTGGGCGCGCTTCTTGGACAGGATCAGGCGGCCTTCCTTGTCCTCCTTCTGGAGGACAAGCGCCTCGATCTCGTCGCCGACGGCGACGACCTCGTTCGGGTCGACATCGTGCTTGATCGAGAGCTCGCGCGAGGGAATGACGCCCTCGGTCTTGTAACCAATGTCGAGCAGGACCTCGTCCCGGTCGACCTTCACGATGACGCCGTCGACGATGTCGCCGTCGTTGAAGTACTTGATCGTCTCGTCGATCGCGGCGAGGAAGGCTTCCTCGGAACCGATGTCGTTGACCGCCACCTGCGGGGTGGTTCGAGTGGCCTCGGTGCTGCTCGTCATGTGGGAAAGGGCTCCGGTGCGGACAAGTGAGTCGTAGGTACTGCTACGCCGTGAGCCCGAATCGCACTGCCGAAGCCGGACAGCCACGAGGCGGTTTTCCCGAGGATTCAAGCGGATGTGCCCGAACTCTCTGCTTCCGCCCCAACAACCGAGGGGTCTACAACAGATGCGAGCGCGACCTGCTCCGTCCGAGGCGCGCAGGCCCGCAGCGCAACTTGTAGCATACGGGGACGGCCGAGCAGGGTCAATGCGTCAAGAGGCACGCCTGAGGACGGACCACCCGCAATCGGGCGGGGCGACCCCGGAGGACACGCTCGGCGACAGGTCAAGACCACAGAGTACGACGACGGGCGCCATGAACCAAGGATCCGAACCCGAGGCCACCAGGCGGCCCGCGGGGGCCGTGGAGAGCAGCCGCGCCAGCCGGAGCTGGTGGGACCGCAACGCGGACGACTACCAGCGGGAGCACGGCGGCTTCCTCGGCGACGACCGGTTCGTCTGGGGTCCCGAGGGGCTCGACGAGGAGGCGGCCGGGCTGCTCGGACCGGTGGAGGCGCTGAAGGGGAAGGCGGTCCTGGAGGTGGGCGCCGGGGCCGCGCAGTGCTCCCGGTGGCTGGCGGCGCGGGGGGCGCGGCCGGTGGCGCTCGACCTGTCCCTCGCGCAACTGCGGCACGCGCGGAGGATCGACTCCGGGGCCGGGGCGGAGGACGGCGCCGGCGGGGTCTGCCTGGTGCAGGCGGACGCGACGGCGCTGCCGTTCCGGGACGGGGCGTTCGACCTCGCCTGCTCGGCGTACGGCGCGGTGCCGTTCGTCGCGGACAGCGCTCGGGTGATGCGCGAGGTGCGGCGGGTGCTGCGGCCCGGCGGGCGGTGGGTGTTCTCCGTGACGCACCCGGTGCGCTGGGCGTTCCCCGACGAGCCGGGCCCCGAGGGGCTGACGGCGGTGAGCTCCTACTTCGACCGGCGGCCGTACGTGGAGCAGGACGCGTGGGGCCGCGCCGAGTACGTCGAGCACCACCGGACGCTGGGCGACCGGGTGCGGGAGGTCGTCGCGGCGGGCTTCCGCCTGGTGGACCTGGTGGAGCCGGAGTGGCCCGAGGGCCTGGAGCGGGAGTGGGGCGGGTGGAGCCCGCTGCGGGGGCGGCTGCTGCCGGGGACGGCGGTCTTCGTCTGCGTCGCGGAGTGAACCGGGGCGGCGCCGCCCGGTTCAGGTGTACTGCTCGGTGAGGTCGCGGGCGGGGGCGGGCCCGGCGGGCGGCGGGGCGCCGCGGGAGCGGGAGCGCGCCTCCAGCACCAGGGAGAGCACCAGCAGCACGGCGGCCGCCGCCCCGAAGCCCCACGGCAGGTAGGAGATCAGCAGCAGCACCAGCAGGCGGTTGGCGCGCACCAGGTCCACGGTGTGGTCCAGGTAGTCCTCGCGCATCTTCACATGCCCCTCGAAGGCCACCAGCGGCTCGAGTCCGGGGTCGGCGAACCGCATCTCCTCGCGGTGCTTCTCCTCCCCGTTGACGGGTGCGCCGGTCACCGGGTCCACCCAGAACATCCGGACCGTGGTGTACCAGCGGGTGAGGTTGGCCGCCCGGACCATCTCGGAGGTGTAGCCCTTGGGCAGGGTCTTGGGGACGGGGACCTCGGTCCACGGAACGGTCTGCTCGAAGTAGTAGACCTCCATCCCCCGGAAGTCGCGGGTGCCCTTGTAGCGGATGGGCGCCGAGGTGCGGGTCTGCGCGTCGAAGTAGGAGTAGTCCCGCTTCCGGGTGAGGAAGGGGAACTTGAACTCCACGCCCCGGCGCCGCACCGGGTCGCCGTCCACGTGCTCGCCCGCGGCGTGCACCGGCTCCTGGGTGTGGGCGTCGAAGACGTACCGCTCGGGGATCTTGGAGACCAGTTCGCCCTCGGAGTCGGCGACGTAGGACAGCGCGTCCCACACGACCACGTCGCGGCCGGTGCGCTCGCGGGCCTTCCGCGCCTCCTCCACGTTGCCCTTGAGGGTCTGCACGATGGTGACGGTCTGGTTCCGGCGCGGCTTGAGGGTCTCGTAGTCGAGCAGGGTGGCGTTCTCGGCGACGAGGACGACCTCCTGGTAGTGGTCCTTGGGGATCTTGGCCAGGCGCGGGAAGGCGTACCAGCGCAGCATCGGGGCGGTGGCCGCGAAGAAGACGGCGAGGGACAGCAGGACGAGGGCGGCTCGGCGGCGCACGGTGGCCTCCCGCCGTCAGGGGTGGCTGGGCACGGTGGTCAGCAGGGGCTTCGGCGAGGTCTCGCCGTCCGGCGGGGTGCCCAGGGCGATGATCAGCGAGACCAGGGCGAAGGCGGCGGCGAGTCCGATCCCGGCGGCGATGAGAGCGCGCATGGCGAGCCTTCCGTTGCGGGTGCTGCTCACGGCTGGTCGGTCGAGGGGCGCGGGGTGGAGGGCACCGTAGCAAGGGGCGCGTGGAATGAGAACACGTTGCAGTCGGGTATCGGCGGCCGGGCACTCCGGTGGCGGCGCCCCCGGGCGCGGGCGGGCGTCGCCGGGCACGGAGGGGCGCCTTGGGACCACGGGACGCGGCGAGGCCGGCCGCGCCGTGGGGCGGGGCCGGCCTCGCGGGGCAGCCTTGTGACGGCCCGTCGGGCCGCGGGGTGTTACGGCTTGGGGGCGGGCAGCAGGCCGGAGCTGGGCTGCTGGGCGCCGTCCCCCGCGTCGTCCTCGTCGTCCCCGGGGGGTGTGGAGGAGCACGGGTCCGGGCTCTGCGACGAGGAGGAGGACGAGGCCGCCGCCTTCTCCGAGGCCGCGGCGACGGGGTCCGCGGAGGCCTGGGTGGGGCTGCCGTTGTGCTCGGGGAGCGTGGACGCCGACTCGGACGGCGAGGCGGAGTCCGACGGCGTGGGGCAACTGGGCGCCGGGGAGGTCGGGGTCCACGGCGGGGTGGGGGTGGTGGCGCTCGGGGTGGGCTTGACCGTGCCGCCGCCGGTCTTGGTGGGCGTGGGCTTGGGCTTGACGCTGCCGTCGCCGGTGGTGGTCGGGGTCGGGGTGGGCTTGCCGGACGGCTTGCCGCCCGGAGTCTCCTTGTCGCCCTCGCCCTTGCCGCCGGTGCCCTTGCCGCCCTTCCCGTCCGTGTTCTTGTCCTTGTCCTTGCCGTCTCCGGCGGACGGCTCCGTGGACAGGGTCGGGTCGGGCACCGGGCTGCCGGGGTTGTCCGGGATCTGGTGGGTGCCGGACCTGAAGTACTCCAGCCAGGACTTGACGGTCCGCAGGTACGCCTCGGAGTGGTTGTAGCCGAGGATCGCCGCGTCCAGGTGGGACTCGACGGACAGGTCGCGCCCGCCCGCGCACAGGTAGCGGCCCGCGGACATGGCGGCGTCGTAGACGTTGTTCGGGTCCCGCTTCCCGTCGCCGTTGGCGTCGGTGCCCCACACCGCCCAGGTGGAGGGGATGAACTGCATCGGGCCGACGGCGCGGTCGTAGGCGGTGTCGCCGTCGTAGGCGCCGTTGTCGGTGTCCAGGATGGCCGCGAAGCCGTTGCCGTTGAGCTGGGGGCCGCGGATCGGGTTGACGGTGGTGCCGTCGTCGTGCACGTCGCCGCCGCGGGCCTGGTTGGACTCCACCTGGCCGATCGCGGCCAGCAACTGCCAGGGCAGGTTGCAGCCGGGCTGGGTGCTCGCAAGCTCCTGCTCGGCCTTCTTGTAGGCGGCCAGCACGGTCGCGGGGATGCCGCGGCCGCCGGTGACCCGGCCCAGGTCGGTGCCGGACTCGTCCCCGGGCGCGGCCGGCAGGTTGTTGGACGCCTCGGGCTTGTCCGGGGTCACGACCGGGGGGAGGTCGGTGTAGTAGGAGTCGTCACCGGATATCGGCGGGCCCTGGGGCGGGCCGTCCGGCGCGGACGCGCTCGTCGCGAGCCCGGGGGCCTGGGAGGCGGTGAGCGCCGCCATGGTGACCGCGGCCACCGCGGTTCCCATGACCCCTCTGTGCACACGTGCGATGTGCCGACGGCCGAACCGCGCTGCCATGAACCGGATCCCTCCCGATACCGCTTCGTTCCGCTTCGTTCGCTCCGCACCCGCGGGCGTCCGCGCCCCCGGCGGATCGCGATTGGTACGCGACACTACGTCAAGGGGCCCGGCTTCCTCCAGCGTGCGAAGTCGCCATCGCGGTGAGAAAGCCGTGAAGGAACCATTCTGCTGATCAAGGGTGACAGTTTCGTGACCCGGTAGGGTGCGACACGCTGAGCGGGCGCGCAATTCACCGCCCACCGGCGGACCGCGCGACAGGGGGCCCGAGAGGCGATGCCGTTCACGTTGAGCCACGCGGCGGCGGTGTTGCCGCTGGTCGGACCGGACGGAGCGGGGCGCGGACCACTGCTCGCCGCCGCGCTCGTCGCCGGGTCCTTCGCACCCGACGCGCCGTACTACGCGGACACGCTCGTGGCCGGAACCTTTTGGTTCGGGTCGGTCACCCACCGTCCGTGGGGGGTCGTGACGGTGGACGTGCTGATCACCGCGGCGCTCGTGGGGGTGTGGCTGGGGCTGCGGGAGCCTCTGGTGGCGCTGCTGCCCTCCCGCCGGCGCGGGCCGGTCGCCGCGCTGCTGACGGGCCGTCGGTGGCGGGACGTGCCACGGGCGCGGCTCGCCGGGTGGTTCTGGGTGTCGGCGTCGGCCGGGGCGGCCACCCACGTCGGATGGGACGCGTTCACGCACGACGGGCGGGCGGGGGTGCGGCTGCTGCCCGTGCTCCGGGAGGACACCGCCGGGCAGCCGCTGTACTGGTGGGTGCAGTACGCCGGGTCGGCGCTGGCGCTGGCGGTCATGGCCTGGTGGGCGGCGCGGGCGCTGCGCGGGCACGCCGGGGCGGCCGAGCCCGCGGCGGTGCCGCGGCTGACCCCCGGCGCGCGGGCGGCGGCGTGGACGGCGATCGGCGCGGCGACCTGCGCCGCGGCGGGGTACCGGTGCGCGCGGTGGTACGCGGCCCACGGCGCGCCCGAGCGGGCTCACGAATGGATCCCCACGGTGCTGTTCGGCGCGGGCGCGGGGTTCGCGGGCGCGCTGGTGCTGTACGCCGCAGCCGTGCGGGTGCGGTCGGCGGGGCGCGCGCGGGAACGGGTGTAGGCGCGGGTGTAGCGGACCGGCGGCGGAGCGGCGGGGGCGGTGGCCGGCGCGTGCCCCGGGCCGGGCCCGCCGCGGCGCCCGGCCCGCCGGCCCCGCGGCGGGGCGGC
>NZ_BAAGTD010000025.1:0-123618 GCF_054782095.1 Streptomyces capparidis
GTTCGCCGTGCGCGCGCGGGTGAGTAGGTCACATGGGAGACCGTCATCCCGCCCAGGGGCAGGATGCGGATGGCGCCGCCGAAGTCGTCCGCGTGGTCGCTGTGGAGCACGACGGGCATCGAAGGTTGCGCCACGTTCTCCCACCACCAGGCGAACCGGTGCTCCTTCGGCTAATCCGCGCTGCGCAATACGATGTCCACTGCTTGTCCCCCTTCAGCAAGCTCGACAGTTCCTCTCCCCGGCCGCCCAGCCTCTGTGCACGTCACGGGCGCGGGTGCACTCTCCACCGCCCGTCCACGCAGAACCCGCTCCCACCAACCGCCTCCGCAAGGCCCGGCGAGGTGCACCACCCACCGGCGGTCCTCCAGCGCAGCAGTTCGGGCGTTGTCCAGCAGCCCGTTCGCCGACCGTGGACAAAAAGCCGGTGATGCCTGGTGCCCTTGTTATCGCGCAAGGGTTCTTGTTCACACTGGCGCCAGCCCTGTGACTCTCGGTCTTCTTGTGGGCCCGCGCTCTGGGATGCCTCCTCTCCCCGACGCCGTGGCACCCACGGGCCACCAGGGCAGACACCTCCCTCCCGGCACAGGGCACCGCCGCGCCGAGCGGGCACCTGCGCAGAGCAGTCGGCCGACGTCGCGATGTCCAGGTTCTCCGGCTGCGATGCGCGGGGGCGGCGGTGGAGGGCAGGATGCCAGGGTGACCTGGTCTCGTCGGCCGTTACGGCCGGTGTCGTGGTGGTGGACCCTCGCAGGGGTGGTGCTGGTGACCGCGGCGGTGGCGTTGTCGATGTGGGCGCTGCTGGCGCAGACCCACGGTCTGCGCGGGCAGGCGAGGGCGCAGGCCCGGATCGAGGCGGTCAAGACCGCAGTGACGGTGGGTGCGGGCACGGGCGGGGTGGTGGCGTTGCTGCTGGCCCTGCGCCGCCAGTGGCTGAGCGAGCACGAGCAGGTCCACCGTGAGAGGGTGGACACGGCCACCGGGCATGACGCGAGCGAGCGGCGTATCACCGAGTTGTACACGGCGGCGGCCGGGCAGCTCGGCGGGTCGGCCCCGGCACGGCTTGCGGGCCTGTACGCCCTGGAGCGCCTGGCTCAGGACCACACCGCGCACCGGCAGACCATCGTCGACCTCATCTGCGGGTACCTGCGTCTGCCCTTCCCCGCCACCGCCCCCGTTCCTACGCCCGGTCCGGAGCTTGCCGGGCTGCCGGAGTCGGACCGGGCGGCCCGGGTGACCGCGGACGCGTCGGCCGCAGAGCGGTGGGGGCAGGAACGCGTGGTTCGCCTGGCCGCGCAGCACATGCTCGCCCGGCACCTGTATGTAGACGCGGACGACTTCGACCACCGCACGGCGCTGCGCGCGGACCCGTCGGATCCAGTGTTCTGGCCGGGGATCCGGTTGAACCTGGCCGGTGCAGTGCTGCTGGACTTCGAGTTCGCCGGCAGGAGGGTGGCGCTGGCCAACTTCAGCGGTGCGCGCTTCATCGGTGACACCAACTTCGCCCACGCCGAGTTCACCGACCACGCCTTCTTCCACGACGCTCGCTTCGAGAACGGTCCGGGGCACTTCCTGGGCGCCTGGTTCGGGTCGCGGGTGGTCTTCAGCGGCGCCGACTTCGGAACGCACCAGGCCCGGTTCGACGAGGCGACCTTCACCGGCATGGTCTTCCTGGACGATGTCGCTTTCGGCGGCGGAGTCTCCCTGGGATGGTGCCCGGGCCCGCGCAGACTTCGACCCCAGCTGGGGCTCCGCACGGGAGTGGCCGCAAGGGTGGGCAGAGCGGCCTCTGGCCGCAGGCGAACGCATGCCTCGCCCCTGCTGCAGCCGCTGGGTGGCACTTTCCGAAGGCCCTCCCGGCGACACCACCTGGGCGGTGGTGGAATCCGCCCTCACCGCAACGGGGCACCGGCCATCGCAGTGACCCCGGCACCCGCGCGGGCCGTCAGGGCGGCAACCTCCGAAGGCGCACCCACTCGGCCGGTACGGCGGTCGAATCCCGAAAGGGGCCGACCGTGTGTGCGTGGCAGCGGTAGCTGGACTTGGTCCACGGTCCTGGGTTCCTGCGACCTCCTGCGGGCCGGATCGGCGACGGTCCCACCTGTGCAGGCGGGGCACGAGTGGACAGCCGCCGGGAGGAATCTTTCCCCCTTGCCCGCAGCTTCCTTCACCAGCGTAGGGGTCCGTTTTGACCCTTGACCACCCCTTGACCGGACGGTTTGTCCCGCAGCGAGTTCCGCGGGCGGGGCGGGTGCTGGACGCAGAGGCTCCCAGCCGCCCGTCCGGCAGCTTGCGAAGGGGGGCCGGTCACCGACCGCACCTGATGCTCCGGCCGAACACACCCCCCGTACCCGCACCCTGCACGCGGCGGGGCCGGGACGCGTTCGCCGTCCGGCGGCGCCGGGCGGCCAGGGCCTGCTTGTCCGGCGCGGTCGCCGGGCGCAGGTGGGGGGTCGTCAGACGGTCCTTGCGGTGCCGGTGGGCGGCCGCCCGCCGCGGCTCGCTCCCGGAGGGGTGCCAGGCGTGGCGGGCGCGGTGGGGTTGGGGGCCGCGGTGGGTGGGTTCTGGGCGGTCCGGTGTTGCCGGATGCGGCGGTTGGTGTCGGCGGTGAGGGCGGCCAGGCGCCTCCGGGTGCCTTCCACGGCGGCCAGGTCGGTGTCCTCCCGGGTGCGGTCGCCGTGCGGCTGCGGGGCAGGACCCGAGGGCGGCCGGTCGGCCGGGGCGCGCCCGGGACGGCGGGGGTGGCGGGGGGACGGGCGCGCCGCGCGAGGCCCAGGCGGGCCTTCAGCACGGCGGCTGCCAACAGGGCGCGCTGGTAGCGGGTGCCGGGCCCGGGCAGCAGGCGGGCCACGGCGGCGCCGGCGCCGATGCCGGGCGGGTGCAGGGCGGTGAAGTCCGCGGTCCACCAGCCACTGCCGCGCTCGGTCGGGATGCAGTGCTCGGCGACCGCACGGTCCACGATGCTGTCGGCGAGTACCACTGCCGCGTCGAGCTCCCACCTTGCAAAAGGCTTGAGCCCCCCGCCCGGAACCCCCTGCCATCGGCACTGGCCCGCGTGCCGCCTTTGGCCGACGGGCCCTGCGTCGCATGCGCGTGTGCCTGGCGCGGTCAGTCTGTGGTGAAGCTGGACAGCATCGCAGCGGGGTAGCGGCTGCCTGCCGAGCCGTGGGGAAGGATCTCAGTGATGCGGGCCAGATCAGCGGCGGAGAGCTGGACGTCGGTGGCGCCGGCGTTCTCCTCGAGGCGCTTGGTGCTGCGGGTGCCGGGAATGGGCGCGATGTCCTCGCCCTGGGCGAGCAGCCAGGCCAGTGCGAGTTGGGCGGTAGTGATGCCCTTGCTGTCGGCCAGATTCTTGAGCTGATCGATGGCGTGCACGTTGTACGTGTAGTTCTCGCCCTGCCAACGCTCGTCCCAGCTGCGCATGTCGTCCGCGGGGTATTCGCTGGCGGGCTTGACCTGGCCAGCGAGGAAGCCGCGACCGAGCGGGGAGTAGGGCACCAGGCCGATGCCGAGTTCCCGCAGAACGGGAAGGATCTTCTCCTCCACCTCCCGCTCGAAAAGCGAGTACTCGTACTGGAGCACGGAGACCGGGGTGACAGCGTGGGCCCGGCGGATGTACTGGGGGCCGACGTTGCTCAGGCCGAAGTACTTCACCTTGCCTTCGGTGATCAGTTCGCCGACCACGCCTGCGACCTCCTCGATCGGAACGGCGGGGTCGGAGATGTGCTGGTAGAAGACGTCGATGTGGTCGCTCTGCAGGAACCGCAGGCTGTTCTCGGCGACCTTGCGGATGTTTTCCGGGCGGCTGTTGAAGCCGGAGCCCAGCGGCTGGGCGGTCATGTCGAAACCGAACTTGGTGGCGAGGACCACCTCGTCGCGGAAGTCGCGGACTGCCTTGCCCAGGAGGATCTCGTTGCTGCCGGTACCGGCCCCGTACAGCTCGGCGGTGTCGAAGAGGTCGATCCCGAGTTCGTGGGCGCGGCGGATGGTCGCGATGCCCTCGTCGTCGTTCGAGGCGCCGTAGGCCATGGACATGCCCATGGTCCCCAGGCCGAGCGCTGAGACGCGCAGACCCTGAGAGCCCAGATTGCGGTGCTGCATGACTACTCCCTCAGTGTTCGCCGGTTTCACCCGCAGAGGCCAAACCGAACTGTTCCGTTTGACTCTACGCGGCGATCGCCCGGATGCCAAACCAAACGGTTCGGTGCTCTATCCTGGGTCTATGTCCCAGTCCCGCGACTCCGGCCAGACCGCAGCGCCCGCAGGAGCCGCTGGCGGCCGTGACACCGCGCGCGAGCGCATCCTTACCGCTGCCATGGAGGAGTTCGCTCGCCACGGCATTGCCGGCGCGCGCGTGGACCGCATCGCCAAGCTCGCCAAGACCAGCAAAGAACGCGTCTATGCCTACTTCCGCAGCAAAGATGCGCTCTATGCCGCTGTCGCTGCACGGGAGTACGTCGTCATCGCCGAGGCCACCCAGATGGACCCGTACGACCTGCCTGGCTACGCGGGCCGCCTGTTCGACTACTTCGTCGCCCGTCCAGACCACCACCGCCTGATCACCTGGGGCCGCCTCGAACTGCCGGGCACCAGAGCCGTTGCCGACGATCCCGACCAGGCAGTGATCGCCCGCAAAATCGACCAGCTCCGCCGGGTGCAGCAGGCTGGACAACTCGACCCCGCCTGGGACCCGGCCGATGTCCTCGCCCTGGTCAACCAGATCGCCATGACCTGGGCGTCGCAACCCGAACTCAGCGAGGCCGCCGCCGCACACGCCGTGGACCCCACCACCGCTGCCCGCCGCGCCGCGGTGGTGACCGCTGTCGAACGGCTTTTCCCTCGAGCACGCTGAGGTCCCCCGGACCGGCGGCAGCCCTGTCCAAACGGCGTTGGCCGCCCTTGCCGCTCACCAGTGGGCGCATCCGGCTGACGAATCAGTGCTCCTGGGCCAGGGAAACAGAGGCGGGCGCCAGACGGCCCAGATGGAGTGGCTGCGCCGACTGCTCGCGGAGTAGCGAGGCAGGCTGGAGCCCGAGAGGCACGCCGCCGACGGACGGTGCGGAGCGCCGACCCGGCTCAGCCGTCTGCCGCCGTTGTTGCTGGAGGGCCCGGTCGCGCTCGTCCAGTGCGCTTGGCCCACCGCGGGCGAATACTGCAGCTCTCGAATACCGACACTCCACCAGTGGGGCTCCGACGGGCGGCTGACGTGTGAACCGTGCCCGTGGGAGTTCGACGCCCCCGCGGACCGTGTCACCGCCCGACCCGGGCAGGACTACACGGCCGTCCCGACTCGCCGCTCCCCCGCCGCGCTGCGCCAGGCCCGCACACGCCGCCACCGCCGCGGCACCCGACCTGCGGCCGGGGGCGGCGCTCGACCCGCGCCACCACCGCCGGCCGCCGTCACCGCGGCCGCGGCCGGGAACGCGCCGCCACCGCCTCCCGCACCACCGCCTCCGGCGCCGCCGGGCGTCCGCGCCGCCGAGGCGCCCTGGCGGCTGGAGATCCTGCCCGGGCCCGCCGACCACCCCGGGGTTCGGCAACTGCTGCACCGCGCCGGCTGCTGGGCCGCCGCCCGCACCACCACCCCCCTCACCGACACCGAACAGGCCCGGCTCCGCGGCCAGGCCCACGTGGGGCTGTGCGACACCTGCGCCGGCGACATCTCCCCGGGCAACCGCGCCGGGGGCGAGGGCCCCCGCCGCCGTAGCATCTGTTCGTGAGCACGTTCGATTTCCCGGCCGACCTCGTTCAGGCGCAGCGCGAGCTGGAGCAGGCGCAGGCCGACCTGTCCGCCCTGTATGCGCGGCTGCCGCGGTTTCCCGAGCCTGTGTCGGAGCCGTACACCGACGCCCGTGGCATCCAGCACCCGCCCAGCCCTGGCTGGAGCGAGGAAGAGCACCGGGCCGTCGCCGACCTGCTCAAGCGGCAGCAGCACCTTGCCGAGACCATCGCCACCCACTTCTTCTGGCAGACCCTGGAGGGCCCGGCCTTCGTCGAGGCGCGCAGCGCGCTGAAGCGCGCCACCGGCACGACGACCGCCGGCACCTGACCTCCGGCACCCCGGGGGCGAGCGGGCCGCCGCGCGAGGCCCGCGGGGCCGGCCGGTCATCCGCTGGCGGGGTGTAGCCGGCCCCGGCCGTCGGCACGTCGCCCGGGGCGAGGTCCGGACGCAGCCGCAGCGCGCATACCGGATGTCGCCAGCGCCCGGCGTCGACGGCTGTGTCGCCAGAGAACTCCACCACCGCGGAGGGCTTCACGCAGGTGAACCCCACCGGCGTGCGGCTGCCCCACCGGGCGGTGATCCGGCCTCCTTGCCGGGGGTGTGTGGGCCTGGCAGGGGCGAGCACGCGGGCGACATCGCCGACGAATGTGTCGGTGAGCGGGGTGGTCGGGCGACCAGGCGCAGCATGCTGTCGGTGTCGTAGCGGCCCAGCAGCACGGTGGCGGGGCGACCGTGCCGACCTCATCCCACCGCCGTGGCGGTGGGTCTGCGGGTGACGGCAGATCCTCCCCGGAAGTCGGTTCGAGGCAACCGCTGACCCTTTGCAGACCTCTTGAGCCTGCGGTGGACGCACGGCAGCAAGGAGGCCATGTGGAGTTACTCAAGGCGATCCGTCGATGGTGAGTGATTACCGGATCGAGGGTCGCCTGGGCACGGGAGGGATGGGTGTGGTGTACCTGGCCCGCTCTTTATCCGGCGAGCAGGTCGCGGTGAAGGTGATCCGTGAGGAGTGGGCCCAGGACCCCGGCTTTCGAGCACGCTTCGAACTGGAGGTCGCCGCTGCGCGGATGGTGCACAGCGCATTCACCGCGCCGGTGGTGGACGCGGATCCCTGTGCGGTGCGGCCGTGGATGGCAACGCTGCTGGTGCCGGGTGAGTCCTTGTCCGCGCGCGTCCGCAACGACGGAGCCTTGCCGGATGGGGAGTTGCGGCTGCTGGCAGCAGGACTTGCCCAGGCGTTGCGAGACATTCACCGGGCCGGGCTGGTCCACCGGGACCTCAAGCCGGGGAACGTGCTGATGACCGCAGACGGGCCGTGCGTCATCGATTTCGGGGTGGCGCGGGCCATGGACGGCAATGCGCTGACCTGTACCGGCCAGGCGGTGGGTACCCCTTCGTTCATGGCACCGGAACAGTTCACCGCCCCACGCGACACCGGGCCGGCGGCGGACGTGTTCGCCCTGGGTTGCGTGCTGGTCTTCGCCACGACCGGGAGCAGCCCCTTCGCGGCGGGCACTCCCGAGGTGGCGGCCTACCGGGTCGTACACGAGCCTCCCGACCTGCACGGGGTTCCGCAGTGGCTCGTACCGCTGGTTCGCACCTGCCTGGACAAGAGGCCGGACGGCCGGCCGCAACCGCACGAGGTCCTTGAGTGGCTCGCCCGCGCACAGACCGCACCTGCCCAGGACCTGACGGGGAGAATCCTGCACACGGGGAAGCGACTGCTCCGCAGCAAGCCAGCCGCGGTGTCCGCCGCGTTCGTCCTTCTGGCGGGGACTGCCGTCGTCGGCTTTCAGGTCGGAGCGACCTACGGCACGTCAGGCGGCACCGACCAGCACGCCGGGGATTCCAGCGTGCCCCGCGAGGACCCCGCCAGATGGTCGACTGCCCTGAGCAACTCCTCACGAAGCGGAGGGAAGTGCGTACTCGACGGAGTGGCTCTGTATTGCGGCTCCGACACCACTCCCGTCACACGCATTGATACGCGCACCGGGCACACGGTCTGGCAAAGCCGCGGGTCCGCAGGGTCAGGCTTTCCTGCTGCCTTGATCGAGGGGCAGCTCTTCGTGGAGCAGGGCGGGGAAGTGTGGGCGCTGAGCGCAAAAACCGGAGCAGTGAAATGGCTAGTTATTTCCGGGAAGTCCCAGCGCGTCTCCTTGGGAGGAACAACGGCCTACGCCATCATGTACGGCAGCGCGGTACACCCTTCCATCGAGAGCATCACTGCCATCAACGCCCACAGCAACACACGGCGATGGAAGAGGACCTTTTCAGCCGATGAGATCACAGCGGATCCCATCACCACCAGTGCCGGGCTTTTCCTCACCAACAGCAACGGAGTGGCGGTCATCGACCAGGACACCGGCAGAACGCTGCACCGGATGAGGATGGAGCTGTCGTTCGTGGCACGGTGTGCGACCACTCGGCATGCCGCCTACCTGTCCGACCCGTACAAAGGGATCCTGCTCCGCGTAGATCTGCACACCCTCCACAAGCATCCGAGTACCCATCAAATCGAGCAAAAGCAGGATAAATACACGGGAAGGATGATTGTCGCCGCTGAGATACGCACAGGACGCACCCTGTGGCAGGCAAAGGCGCCGGAGATGACGACCACAGATCCACTGGTCACCTCCAGCCACGTCTACGTGGGCATGAGAAACGGGGGCGTCATCGCGTACGACAAGGGCAGCGGGAAGGAAGCATGGCACACCGGCCCGCCGACTACTCCAGGCTCCCGGGATTCCGGTCCCGCAGCACCGCGACAACTGCTTTTCGACGGGGACAGGCTCATAGTCGTCCACGGTGATCTGACAATCCGGCGTATCGACCCCGCTATACCCGACGCCCCCGCAGAGCAAGCCGAGCACGCGATCGATCGGTAAGTGGTCACGAAGCACACGCACGGGGACGGGCGGCCGCACCAAGAGTGGCGGGCCCGGAGCACCGGCGGTGCGGGGTGCGCGGCGGCGGCACGTCGCAGGCCCGGCTTCAGCCCTCCGTGGCCGCCGCCCTGCCATGCCGCCCGAGCGGGGTCAGGCGCGCCTCCGGGGCGGCGGAGCCCGGGCCCGACGCGGCGGTGCAGGGCGGAGCTGTCGCAGGCGTACTGACACCAGCTGACACAACGCAGGCACCGTCACTGGTACGAGGCCGACCGATCGCGGTGCCCCCCGGCGCGGTCAGCGCGCCGAGCCGGTCCCCGGGCCCCGCAGGTTTGTGGGAAGCCCGTCGGCCCGGACCCTGCGCACTCCGGTCACCACGACGAGCGCCAGGACGGCCGGGCCCCGCTTGGCCGGGCCGCCCGCAGGTGATCAGCAGGTGACCCCGGCGGCCTGCCGCGCCGCGGTGATGTGCCGGTACGCCTGACGGGCCGCGTCGACCAGTGGCGCACGCAGCACCAAGGCGGTGGCCAGGGTGTTCACCGCCGGGGTGTCCAGCGTCACCACGGCCACCACTCGCCGCAGGTCGTCGACGGCCTCGGGGGGGACCGCGCTGGATCGCAGAACGAAGCGCTGCAGAACTCGAACAAGTAGCGCAGTTTTTCCGTGCCCGGCTCGCGAGCCCGGCGCAGCGCTCAGCACTTGCCAACCGCCTCCAGTTCCCAGGCGGGTAGGGTCAGCACGTACAGCCTGTCGGGGGCGGGTGTTCGGGCGGGGCGGTGGCCAGGCGGGCCAGGAGGTGGGCTGCTTGGTGGTAGGTGACCGCGGGTAGCACCAGCTGGTCCTCGCCCTCGGCGGCTTCGGCGGCGGCAGCGAGCATGGACAGCACCCGATCCGCGAGACAGCCGGCGTCCTTCGCCCACGCCGGGTCGGCGGGGAGCACGCACGGCCGGTCCTGCCCGATCTCCCAGTGGGCTCCAGCGACCAGGGAGTCGGCGGAGGCGGTGGACGGCCGGGTACCGCGCGAGCCGGAGGCCCGGCAGGGGCTCGACGCCCGGCGGGGGCGGTGGGGTTGAAGGCGACAGCGGCCGGGTCGGACCGTGCGGCGGACGCCGGACCGGGCGGTCGTCTCGCGCAGGCCGTGGCGTGGTCTGTGCCGGAGCGCCCCGGCCGTCCCGCGGGGCCGGGCAACGCACGGCGCCAGGTCCTGCTCCGCTTTCGTCGGGCCGCTACAGGGGCGCCTGGGTCTCCTCCGCCGCGTTCGTGCGGTTCCCCATGGGACGGCGCATGACCATCTGGTCCGTGAGAGCGCAAAGGGCGGGGACAGGCGCGAATCGGCGTGCATGTCCGCCGTCCTGTCCGTGCCCGTTCCTTTCCGTGTGCTGCTGGTTCAGAGCCGCCAGCGGCGGATCTGGTCGGCGCACGCGTAGACGTCCGCGCGTCCCGCGCGGACTTGTTTGGCCAGGTCACTGAGTGCCCCGTAGGGTGCGTCGACCGCTTCACCGGATGCCGCCATGTAGGCCACCGCGACCAGCGCCCCGTACAGGGCGTTGCGGGCGGGCAGCGGGCGCACCGACACGATCTCGTGGAAGAGGGCTGCCGCGCGCCAGGCCGCGTCCGCGGTGCAGTCCAGCCTCGGCGTGTTGACCCGGTGCCGGGCGACCGCTGCGACCAGGCCGGAGAAGTCGTGGACGGTTGGCTCTTTCGGGAGTACCTCGGCCTGGCGCTCCAGCAGCCAGCGGATGTCGACGTGCAGCTCCACCTCAGGCGGCCTGCCCGGTGGCGCTGTCCGGCTCTTCCTCGGGGAACGCCTCGGCGAACTCCGCGGCGTGCTTGGCCAGGAAGGCCGCCGCTGTGGCGGCGCTGCCGTCCAGGCGAGGGTCGCGCTCGGCCGCCTGCGTGATCAGGGCGGTCACGGTGGTGCCCTCGGCCTGGGCGCGTGCGACGAGGCGGGCGTGGACGTCGTCGTCGAGCCGGATGTTGATCTGCTTGGTCATGCACCCCATCGTATAGCAGCCCGCTATACGACGGAGCGCGGTGAGGCGATCCCGGCCGCTTCGGGCCGCCACAAGGCGGACGCCGGAGCCGGGACGAGGGGCGAAGGCCGAGTGGCGGTGCAGATCCGGCGGTCCGTGCCGGGTTCCGGGCACAACGCGGAGCGGGCCGACGCGAGCGGACGGCATCCGCCGCGCCGCGCGGGGCTCAGCGGCGAAGGGCCCGGGAGGGACCGCAGGGCCACGGACAGGCACCGGGGGCAAGGCGCGGGCCGCGGGCCCAGGACCGCCGGGGCAGCGGCGGAGCCGCAGGGGCAGCACGCGCCGAGCGCAAAGCCGGGCAGAGCCGCGGCCCCGCACGGCGGCCCGGGCGGCGACCGGCGCAGGACGGGCGCCGGATGGAGTGGGCAGCCGGGATCTGCGGGTGCCGGAGGTGCTGGCCCCGTTGCATTCGTGCGGGGTCAGGCGGCTCCGGCGCGCCAGTTGCGCGACTGGCAGAACCGGTCGTCACTGGGTTCGGGCTCGTCATGGTCCAGGCAGACTCTGAAGGTGTACACCTTGTCCTCGTTGAGGTTCCACGGCGGACCGTCCGCCTGGCCCTTGGTGACGCAGGTGCCATGCCCGCTGGCGGATAGGATGTAGCGGTAGCTGCCGTCGGGGTTGATGACGTAGGCAACCGCGCGCCAGCCGTCGGCCTGCTGGTCGCAGAGCTTCAGTGTGTCGCCGGCACGGGTGAATTCGATTCTGCCGCCGGCGCGGTCGTCGCTGGTGTCGAGCTGGTGGTCCTCGGCATGGGCGCTGGTGGCCATGGCCAGGGTGGTCACCAGCGCAGCCACTGTCACCCCCGCGACCTGGAGTGTGCGCTTCATGGTTCTCCCTTGCTGTGATGAGGTTTTGTCCACGCGCGTTGCGACGGCGGTACCGGGTCTGCGGCCCGGCGGTGGGCGACGATGGAGGCCGCCGCGGTACGGGTTTCAGCCGCCGTCTAGAGACGGGCCCGCGGTGGAGGTCGCCTGGTACAGGAGGGTGTCGGCGAGGCCGTCGGCCGTGTGATGGCTCTCTCGCGTTCACGATTCACAGTTGGGGTGCGAACGACTCGAACGAGTAGTGTCCCAAGGGATGTCGCTTGGTATCGGCTCGCCGTAGTCGGCATCGGGGCCGCTCCGGTGATCCATCCGTCCAGTCGTCGAAGCGCAGATGAGAGACTGTGCCCACCAGCGACCTCGTAGTCCGCCTGCGCTGTCAGGACCGCACCTTATGCCAGCGGAGAGCGGGGGCCTCCTTGACTGTGATCGAGGGTTGCTCGCGGTCCAGGACACGGCCGCTCAAAGCGTGTTCGACGCGTGTGCCCACCTTCTCGCGGCAGATGCACGTCTCGCTGCTCGTGTTTACCGGTACTCCAGGTAGGCGTTCAGTACTCCTTGTTTACCGTCGCCGTAGGTCTTAGTCTCGGTGAGGACCTTGAATCGGTATACCGGATTGCACTCCTCGAACCACCGGGTCCAGTACGTTTTGCTCGTTCCTTGAGTTCTCGTATCCCTCGGGTTCTGGAGGGTGGCACCTATCATTCCGTCCCACCAGGTACTCCAGCGGTCTTTCGTTTTCAGTTTCCGCCAGCCCCAACCGCTTCCCGAGGTCCAGTGTCCGCATCTCAAGGGCATGGTGTTCTCGCCCTGGACATAGCGATAGGTCTTCACACGATGGCCTCGTGTCTCACCGTCGCATGGGCCGCCCCTGCCAGCCGGTCCGTCTGATATGGCGTCGGGTTGGGTGTCGTCCGGCCAAGCGAGGTCGTCGGGGTAGGTGCGCCCCGGCTCAGTCAGCGGACCGGGCGCATCGTGAGGATCAGGCCCTGTCCAATCGTCTGTCGTGACGGTGCCCGAACGGTGCTTTGCCGTTCCCTCTTCGGCGAAGGCGGGGTTGACGGCCACCGTGGCCGCGAGCAGCGCGGTGGAGAAGGCAACCGTGACGGCAGCCCTACCGGCGCGGCCGGAGACCGTCGTGATCACGCCGCCATGCGGCGCAGCCGTTCTGCGCTTCACGAGCGCACCCCCCATTGATCGGCTGAGCGGGAGGGCGCCATGCCATCGCAAGGCGCCCGTGCTTCGACTCTCACGGCGGCTGGACGTTGTCCGTAAGGTCGAATCAAGCCGGAAAGGGCGCAGGGGATGAGAGGGCAGGGCGGTCCCCTACCCAGGGCGCCGTTCCTCCCCTTGGCTGGTGGGCCGTTGCTCTCCCTTGCTGCCCGGTGGCCGGGCCGTCGGGCAGCAAGGGAGGCGCTGTGGCCACCGCCCCGACCGCGGCCCGGGTCGCGCCGCGACGTCGCTGCGCTCCTGCGCACTGCCGGGCCAGCGCCGGTTCGCCTCGCCGGGCTGGGCCGCGAGGCCGGCCGGGAGGCGGGGCCCGAGCCTGGCCGAGCGCGCCTACGCGCAAGACGCCCCCCGCTGCCGCCGGAAGGGCTCGCACTGGTGCGGCGCCCCGCGGGAGCCGCACCGCGCCGTGCACGGCAACGCCGCCTGGAGGTCCCGCCGCAGACTGTCGAGGCGCTCGGCCAGCCCTACACCGGCCAGCGCTCGTGGCGGGCGTTGTGGTCCGTGGGGCGTAGCGGTTCGGGCAGGCGGGGGCCGTCGGGGTGGTGGGTGGCGTGGCCGAGGAAGGAGGCGGCGTCCGGCATGGCGGCGAGGGTGGCCCGGGTGGCGGTGCCGGTGACCACGAGCAGGGTGGCGGGGGCGTGGCGGGTGATGTCGTACAGCGCGGTCACGGGGGAGGTGCGCGGGGTGCGGGCGGGGCGCAGGCGGTGCACGTCGGCCAGGACGAGCAGGGGGACGCCGCGCAGGAGGTGATCGGTCACCCACACGCTCGCGTCAGCGCCGCAGGGCACGGGGTGGCCCAGGCCGGCGGCGAGGTCGGCCAGTAGCGTGCGGCCCGGCTGCTGGTCGGGGATGGTCCACCACAGCGGGCCGGGGCCGGGGCGGCGGGTGCTGCCGAGCCGACCGGAGTTCCAGGCGGCGTGAACGGCGGAGGGCAGCACAGTGTGGAGGGTGCCGTGGAAGTCGGTGTCGTCCAGGATCAGGGTGGGCCAGCCGCCGTCCTTGGCCTCGGTCAGCGCTGCGGCGAGCTCGCGCACCGCCTGCCTGTCCGGGGCGGCGACCGGCGCTGCCGCGGGTATGGCGCCTGCCCGCGGGGCTGGGCCACTGCCGGGCCGGGCCACGGTCATGACCCGGTCCTCACCGTCCGGCCGGCTCGCGACGCCTGGTGGGGCCCGGCGGGCCCGGAGCGGCGGGTTAGGCGCTGCCGGGCGCTTGAGCAGAGCAGTGCGATGCGTGCCTGCTCGCCCGTGGCCGTCCGGCCGGTGCGCGGGCTGCCGCCGGTAGCGTGCGCGCGCGGTGGGGGACGGCGCGGAGGTGGACACGCACCTACCGCACGACCGCCGACGCCGGCAGCGAGGGCGGTGGGGACCGGTGAGGGTCATGCCGTCATCGTGACGCAACCCGCCCCGGCGGCGACGGCGTTTCACGGCAACAGGTGGTCGGCCGCCCCCGCGATGCCCGCGCTCGGCATCGCCTCGGGCTGCCGCCCCGGGGCCTGGATGCCAGCGCGGGGAGATGCCACCCGGCACGGGAGGGCGTCGCCGCCCGAGTCCTCGGGGAGGGCCGCGCCGGGTCGTTGGGCGGGCGTGACCGGTTCCGGCGCGTACACGCACACGTCGCGCCGTGACGCCCGCGCCAACGGGACCGTCTTCTGCGGCTCCGACGACGGCGGGCGGACCTGGACGGACCTGCACACCATCAGCGGAGTGTGCACCGTCCAGTGGTACGAGGTCAGGCTGCCGCAGCCGCGCCGGGCACCGCGTGATCCGCGTGTGCGACGTGCACGGCGGGCACTGCAACCTGGCCGAGATCGAGGTCTGGTACTAGCTGCCGGACACCGTGTGACGCCGGCCGGGTGGCCCCCGTGGGGGTCGGGCGCCACTCGGCAGCCCGCGGCTCACTCCTTCCGCGCCCGCCGCCGGCCCGCCCCGGGAGGCGCCCCGGGCGCGGCGGAGCGGTGTCTGGGGGCGGCGGCTCGTCCGGGGTGCCGTGCCGCGCGTCGGAGCCGAAGCCGAGCACCGCGAGCGCGGCGGGGGCCAGGACGGCAACGCCCGCGGTCTGGGCGAGCAGGGCCCGGCCGGCGCGGTGCACGGCGCCGGCCACGGCGCGCTCCGCCAGGGCGTCCCAGTCCGGGAGGCGGGGCGGCGGCGCGGGCCGGTGCGGTTCGCTCATGCCGTGCTCCCTGGGCGGGCGACGGGGCGGCACCGCCCTTGTGGCGCGGACACGTGCCGCCCTCCTCCGGATCTTCCGGGAACGGCCGGTGAAACCTCGGCAGGGGGCCGGCTGCCGCGCCCAGGGAACGGGCGCCTCCGGCAGCCCCTGGGCCCGGTGACGCGCAACGCCCGGCCCACCGCAGCACTCCCCACGCCGCGCTCCCCCGCCGCACCACCTCTCCACCTGTGCGCTTCTCCACCGGTGCGCCTGCGCACCCGGGCCGCGCTCCGGCCTGCCCTACCGGCCGGCTGTGTCCGCCGACTGCGCCGGGCCATCTATACACGCCGCCTATACACCGCATGTATAGTCGCCGCATGTCCATCAGCCACGCCCTCCTGGGACTTTTGGAGTCCGGCCCCCGCCACGGCTACGACCTCAAACGCACCTTCGACCAGCACTTCGGGCGCGACCGCCCGCTGCACTACGGGCAGGTCTACGCGACCATGTCCCGCCTGCTGAAGAACGGCCTCGTCGAGGTGGACGGCATCGAGCCCGGCGGCGGCCCCGAGCGCAAGCGGTACGCCATCACCGACGCCGGCGTCACCGACGTCGAGCAGTGGCTGGCGCAGCCCGAGAAGCCCGAGCCGTACCTCCAGTCCACCCTGTACACCAAGGTGGTGCTGGCCCTGCTCAGCGGCCGGGACGCCGCCGACGTCCTCGACACCCAGCGCGCCGAGCACCTGCGGCTGATGCGTGAGCTGACCCGCCGCAAGCGCGACGGCGACCTCGCCGACCAGCTCGTGTGCGACCACGCGCTGTTCCACCTCGAGGCCGATCTGCGCTGGCTGGAGCTCACCGCGGCGCGCCTCGACCAGCTCGCCGGGGACGTCCGCCCATGACCACCGGATCCGCGGGTCGCCCGCACCCTGCCGCCCTGCTCGCCGCGCACGCGCTGCGCAAGACCTACGGTGCCACCCCGGCGCTGGACGGGGCCGACTTCTCCGTCCGCTCCGGCGAGGTGGTCGCCGTGATGGGGCCCTCGGGCTCCGGCAAGTCCACCCTGCTCCAGTGCCTGGCGGGCCTGGTGCGGCCCGACTCCGGCACCGTGCACTACGACGGCCGGGAGCTGACGGCCATGCGGGACGGCGAGCGCAGCGCGCTGCGCCGCGGCGCGTTCGGCTTCGTCTTCCAGTTCGGGCAGTTGGTGCCCGAGCTCACTTGCCGGGAGAACGTGGCGCTGCCGCTGCGCTTGGCCGGGGCCCGGCGCAGGGACGCCGACGCCCGGGCCGCCGAGTGGCTGGACCGGCTGGAGGTGGGCGACGTGGCGGGCAAGCGTCCCGGCGAGGTCTCCGGCGGGCAGGGGCAGCGCGTCGCGGTCGCCCGGGCGCTGGTGACCGGGCCGAAGGTGGTCTTCGCCGACGAGCCGACCGGCGCGCTGGACTCGCTCAACGGCGAGCGCGTGATGCGGCTGCTCACCGATGCCGCCCGGGACACCGGCGCCGCCGTGGTGCTGGTCACCCATGAGGCCAGGGTCGCGGCCTGGTCCGACCGCGAGGTCGTGGTCCGCGACGGCAGGGCCCGCGACATGATGGGGGTCGCGTGAACGGCGGGCGGCGGGGCGCGGGCGTGCGGGTGTGGGCGCGGGACTTGGCCATGGGCGCGCGGTTCGCCGCGGCCGCGGGCCGCAGGGGCTGGTACGGCACCCTGCTGACCGCGGTCGGCGTGGGCCTGGGCGCGGCCCTGCTGCTGGTCGCCGCGTCCGTGCCGAACGTCCTGGACCGCAGGGACGCCCGCGGCGACGCCCGCGGCCCGGTCCGGGTCCATCCCGATCCGGGCCCGCAGGCGGACACCGTGGTGTACCTGAACGGCAACACGGTCTTCCGCGGCGACGAGGTCGAGGGGGCGCTGCTGCGCGCCGACGGCGACCGGCCGCCGCTGCCGCCCGGGGTGGCCGAGCTGCCGGGCCCCGGCGAGATGGTGGCCTCCCCCGCCCTCGCCGACCTGCTCGCCTCGCCCGGCGGGCGGCTGCTCGCGGAGCGGCTCGGCGCCCGCGTCGTCGGCACCGTCGGCGACAGCGGCCTGACCGGCCCGAGCGAGCTCCTCTACTACAAGGGCAGCGACACCATCGAGGCGGGCGTCGGCAACGCCGTGCGCGCCACCGGCTTCGGCATGACCGGGGCGGGACAGCCGTATCGGGCCGTGCTGATGGTGCTGATCGTCGTCGGCTGTGTGGTGCTGCTGATGCCGGTGGCCGTGTTCATCGGCACGGCCGTGCGGTTCGGCGGGGAGCGGCGGGACCGGCGGCTGGCCGCGATCCGCCTGGTGGGCGCCGACCTGCCCACCGCGCGCCGGATCGCCGCCGGGGAGACTCTGCTCGGCGCGGTGCTCGGGGTCGCGGCGGGCGCCGGGTTCTTCCTGGTGCTGCGGCGGTTCGCGGGCTCGGTCACGCTGTACGACGTCAACGCCTTCCCCGCGGACGTCTCGCCCGACCCGGTGCTGACCTCCCTCGTCGTGCTCGGCGTGCCCGCCGCGGCCGTCGGCGTGGCCCTGTTCGCGCTGCGCGGCGTCGCCGTCGAGCCGCTCGGCGTGGTGCGCGGCACCGGCCCGCGCAGGCGGCGGCTGTGGTGGCGGCTGCCGGCGCCCGCGCTGGGCCTGGCGATCCTGCTGACCAGGTCGGACGGGGTGGTGAGCGGCACAGAGGCCGACACCTGGGCGCTCGCGGCCGGCTCGGTGCTGGTGCTGGCCGGGCTGGTGCCCGTGCTGCCGTGGCTGGTCGGCGCGGTCGTCCGGCGGCTCGGCGGAGGCCCGCTGTCCTGGCAGCTTGCCACCCGCCGCCTCCAGGTGGGCGGCGAGTCCGCGGCCCGCGCCGTGGCGGGCATCACCGTGGCGGTGGCCGGGGCGATCGCGCTGCTGTCGCTGCTGAACGGGGTGCGGGGCGACTTCGTCACGGACACGGGGCAGGACCCGGACCGGGCGCAGATGCAGGTGGAGCTGGCGACCGGGGACAGCGCCGCGGCCGAGGCGGCGTTCGGGAGGCTGGCGGCCACCAAGGGGGTGGCCGCCACCTGGGGCATGCGGAAGACGACCGGGTCCGCGCCCGCCGCCGGGCAGCAGGCCGCCGACACCCGCCTGTTCACCGTGTTCACGGTCGGCGACTGTGCCACGCTGCGCCAGATGGCGCAGGTCGGCCGGTGCGCGGACGGCGACGTGTTCCTCGTGCACGACGCCTCGGGCGTGGTCCCGGACTCGGCCGTGGACGAGGCGGCCCGCCCCGGCGGCAGGGTCGAGTTCGACCGCGCCGCGCCGGGCGGCGGCCCCGCCGGGGACGAGGAGGCCCGGGCCGGGACCGTCTCGTGGACCGTGCCCGCGTCCGCCCCGCACCGTCGAGTCCCGGAGCGACCCGCTGGGCAACCACTACCGGGGCGTGTTCGCCACCCCGTCCGCCCTGGACCTCACGGGCGTGGCCGACGTGACCGCGACGGCCCTGCTGCGCCTGGACCCGCGGGAGGCGGACGCCGTCGAGTACGTCCGCAACACCGCCGCGGCCATCGGCCCCACGACGAGCGTGTGGGAGCTGGCCGCCACCGAGCGGGACGACCGGTTCGACAATGTGGAGACGGGCCTGGCCATCGGCGCGTTCGCCACGCTGGCGCTGGTGGCCGCGAGCATGCTGGTGTCCACCCTGGAGCAGTTGCGCGAGCGCAGGCGCCCGCTGTCGGTGCTGGCCGCGTTCGGCGCCCGCCGCTCCACGCTGGCCCTGTCCGTGCTGTGGCAGACGGCCGTCACCGTGCTGTTGGGCCTCGGGCTCGCCGTCGCCGGCGGCCTGGGCCTGGGCCTGGTGCTGCTGCATCTGGTGGACGCGTCCATGACCGACTGGCTGGTCTTCCTGCCGGTGACCGGGTACGGCGCCGCCATGATCGCGGCGGTGACGCTGCTCAGCCTGCCGCCGCTGTGGCGGATGATGCGGCCGGACGGGCTGCGCACGGAGTGAGCCGGGCGGGGTCACGGCGGCGCCCGGTGCCGGGCCGCCGCCGCGGCCCGAGCGCGTACTCGTCGGTGAACGCGCCCGCCGGGGCGGCGCCCTCCCGCAACGCGTGGTCCTGCCGCCAGGTCAGCACCGCTGGCGCGACGTCCAGGGCATCGAGATCGAGGGCGGTCCCGGCGCGGTGGTCGTCACGGTCCACGCCCCGGGACGGCCGCAGGACCACGCTTCCGCACGTCCACGACGGACGCGGGGTGCCCCGGCGCGAAGAGGTGCACGCCCTGCGCGGGCTGTGGGAGCGGCGCCGTGGGGAGGACTGGGCTCCCCCGCCGGTCACCGGGGCCGCGGTGACCAGGGCGGAGGCACGGACCAGGACCGCGGGCACGGTCATGGCGGCGAGCGAGCGCGGTCGGCGGCGGCGGCGGGGACGGTCGGCGTGCTGGTCGCGCTCTGTGCGGTCCTGCTGTTCACCGGCGCGCCGGACGACCTGCCGGAGAATGGCCCCTCGAACTTGATCACCCGGGTCAGGAACCGCCGGACGTGGAGACGGCCTTCGGTTGATCCGGTGCTCCGACCAAGGAGTGCACGTGATCGAGGGCGAAGGCCGTGAGGGTGAGTCGTCTGGTGGATCAAGACGCCGGGCGGGAGCCGTTCGGCTTGCTGCCACACTTCCGAACGGAGCTGTACGCGCGCTGACCGCGCGTGCGGACGCGCTGTTCGAGATCGGAGACTTCTTCCATCAGGCCCAGGGTGTGGAGGGTTCCCGCAGCGACGACGTGCCGGCAGACCACGGCGCTGTCGAGGCTGCCCCGTCGGGGCGGCGGACCTTCACCGACCCCAAGGCGTGGTCGTGGAGCCGGGGCGGGCGCGGGCGACGGGTGAGGGGCCGACGTGATCCCTCCTTTGAGGGCCTGGACGTGCGACCCGTCCACGGAGCAGTCGTCCGGGTCCAGCAGGTCGGCGCGGCGAAGCTCGGTCACCAGGGCGGCGTGGAGGCGGGGCCAGGCGCCGGCCTTGGTCCAGTCCCGCAGCCGGCGCCAGGCCGTCGCCCCGGAGCAGCCGACGGTCTCTGCGGGGACATCGCGCCACGCGACACCGGTCCGCAGCACGTACATGACGCCGGCGAGTGCCACTCGGTCGGGAAGGCGCAGCCGTCCGGGGTGGCGGCGGCGGTGTTCGGGAGTGGGTGGCAGCGGGGCATCCGCTCCCACAGGTCGTCAGGAACAAGATCGGCACGCGCTCCGGACACCCTGCCGACCAAGATCGCCGGCCATAAGATCCGCAGCTCAACTCATTCTGAAACGATCAGTAAGGCGGAATGTGAGGTGGCGCATCTGCATCGGGAGCGGCCGGAGCGGGCTCATCGACTCGGTGGAAGACGGGCTTGGGTCTGGAAAGAGCCCGGCGGCTTCGCCGTGGAGTCCGCTGTGTTCGGGCTCCGCCATTCCGTGGTGCGCGGACGGCAGCACGCGGGCTCACTACGGCGCACAGGATTCAATGGTCCTGGTCGAGGTGGTCGAGGAGTCCGGTCAAGTGGGTGATGTAGGACGTCGCTCCGATGAGGCTGCTCGCGGGGGTGAGGGCGGTGTAGCCGAGCACGGGCATGCCGGCGGCCTTCGCCGCACGGATGCCGTTTGGGCTGTCCTCGATGACGAGGCAGTCGTGCGGGTCGGTGTGGAGTGCTGCGGCGGCGTGGAGGAAGAGGTCGGGTGCGGGTTTGCCGACGCCTCGGACGTCCTGGGCGCTGAAGACCGCGTCAGGTGGCAGGAGGGGGCGCAGGCCGGTCCGGTCGAGGGTGAGGTCGATCCAGGCGTGGTCGGAGGAGGATGCCAGGCAGTAGGGAATGTTGCGGCGCCGTAGTTCGGTGAGCACGGTGGAGGCGCCCTGGACGGCGTCCAACTGTTCCCGGAAGGCGGCGAACACCCGCTCGTGGAGGCGGGTGGTGAAGTCCGCGGGCAGTGTGCCGCCGAATCTGTGGGCGACGACCGTGTGGACGGTGCGGCCGGCATTGCCGAGAAAGTGTCGGTAGGACTCTTCCAGGGTGAAGGGGAAGCCCAGTTCTGTGAGGTATCCGGAGAGCACGCCGTGTGCGATGGGCTCGCTGTCGACGAGGACGCCGTCGTTGTCGAAGATGATCAGCTGGGGTGTCACGGGTTCTCCGTTCGGTTGAAGGTCGCGGTGAGGGCGATCGTGAGGAAGGCGGCGCCGAGGAGGCAGGTCGCGGTCCAGCCGCCGGCTGTGTAGGCGGCGGGTCCGAGGACCGCGCCGGCGATGCCGCCGAGGGTGTAGCCGGTCATGTAGACCGAGGCGAGGCGGGCGCGGGCGTCGTCGATGCCGTAGACGATGCTCATGTTCAGCAGGTGGGTGGCGTGGATGGCGGTGTCCATGGCGAAGAGCCCGATGAGGAGCCAGACCAGGTGGTGGCCGCCGGCCCAGAGAGCGGCGAAGGACGCCACACCGAGGACCAGTGCCGTCCTGGTGAGCCGTCGGCGGTCGGCTCGGTCGGCGGCGCGGCCGATGGGTCGGGCGGTGAGTGCTCCGGCGGCGCCGCCCAGTGCCAGCAGCCCGATCTGGGCGGGGCCGTAGCCGTAGGGGGGTTCGGAGAGGAAAAAGGCAGCGGTCGACCAGAAGACGCCGAAGGCGGCGAAGGAGCAGCCTCCGATGAAGGCTCGGCGGCGCAGCAGCCGGTGGGTGACGGCGAGGCGAAGAGTGGCGTGAAGCTGGGACCGGTACGGGACGGGCAGGTCGGGTGGGGCGGGTGGAAGAGCGCGGGTGAGGACGACGGCGAGCAGCAGGGTGCCGATCGCGGCCGCAGTGAACAGCGCACGCCAGCCGACGGCCTGCGAGACCAGGCCGGCGACGGTGCGGGACAGAAGGATGCCCATGAGTCCGCCGGTGAGCATCGTCCCGACGGCGCGTCCGCGTTCGTGGGGTGCGGCCATGGTGGCGGCGTAGGGGATGAGGGTGTTGACGAAGGCGGCGGCGGTGAGCCCGATGAGTGATCCGGCGGCCAGGAGGAGGCCGGTGGTGCGGGCAGCGGCGGTCAGGCCGAGGGCGGCGGCGTTGGCGCAGAGCAGGACGGCGAGGAGGGGGCGGCGGGGGACGATGTCGCCGAGCGGGACGATCAGGATCAGGGCGAGGACGTAGCCGAGCTGGCCGACGGCGATGAGATGGTCGGCCGCGTGGGGGCCGATGGACCGGGAGATCTGCGGGAGGAGGGGCTGGCAGTAGTAGAGGTTCGCGATCGTCAGTCCGTAGGCCGTCGCGAGCAGCCGGCCGGTCCGGGGAGAGCCGCTCTGCGGAAGTTCGGTCAAGGTCACTCGGACGAACCTAGAGAGCCGATTGGGCCGCGGGTAAGATCCAATCGTATGGCGGATCAGTGGCCCAATCTTGGCCTGGACCTGCATCTGGAACTGGACGCTGCCGACGGGCTCCGGACGGGTCTGGAGCGGGCGTTGCGGGCTGCGGCGAGGTCGGGGCGGCTGGCGCCCGGGACGCGGTTGCCGGCGACGCGGAGGCTCGCGGAGGACCTGGGGCTGGCGCGGGGCACGGTGCGGGCGGCGTACGACCAGCTCATCGCGGAGGGGTATCTGACCGCGCGACAGGGTTCGGGCACCGTGGTGGCGCTACGGCCAGGGGCCGTGCCGGTGGCCACGGCCGAGCCGGCGCGGGCGGAGCGGCCACGGCATGATCTGCGTCCGGGGAGTCCGGACGCATCGGCGTTTCCGGTGGCGGCGTGGCTGGAGTCGTCGCGGCGTGCCCTCGGCTCGGCTCCGGCCGACGCCTTCGGCTACGGCGATCCGCGGGGACGCGCCGAGCTGCGGACCGCACTGGCCGGGTATCTGGGGCGGGCACGGGGCGTGTCGGCCCGTCCGGATTCGATCGTGATAACCAACGGCTATCTTCAGGGCCTGACGCTGCTGGCCGCCGCCGTCGGCGGGACCTTCGCCATGGAGGACCCGGGTGTTCCCCTGCATCGCGAGGCGGTCCGCCGTACCGGGGCGCGAGTGGTGCCGCTGCCAGTCGACGATCTGGGAGCCCGCGCCGATCTCCTCGACGGTCTGGCGGCGGACGCGGTGGAGGTCACCCCGGCCCATCAGTACCCGACGGGCCGGACGCTCCATCCCGGCCGACGGCGCGCCCTGCTGGACTGGGCGCGCTCGTCCAGCGGCTTGATCGTCGAGAACGACTACGACGCGGAGTTCCGCTACGACCGCAAGCCCGTCGGCGCGCTGCAAGGCGCCGGCCCCGAGGACGTGGCCTATCTGGGCACGACGTCCAAGACGCTCGGCCCGGCGCTGCGGATCGGTTGGATGGTCCTGCCGCCCCGCCTGATCGACCCGGTGGTCGACGCCAAGCTGCACGTCGACCACCACACCGAACATCTCGGCCAGCTCACCCTGGCCGACCTGATCACTCGTCACGGCTACGACCGGCACATCCGCGCCTCCCGTCAGCGGTACCTCCGCCGCCGCGACGAGCTCCGTCGCCGCATCGCGGACGTTCCCATCTCCCTGACCGGCATCGCCGCGGGCCTGCACGCCCTGGCCGTCCTTCCCTCAGGCGGGCCCACCGAGGCCGACGTCCGCGCGGCCGCGGAGGCACACGGCCTCGCCCTCGGCTACCTGTCGGAACGCCGCGCGCTCCCCTCCACCGCACAGGGAGTCATCATCGGCTACGGCCGTCCGCCCGAACACGCTTACGCGTCGGCGCTGGACGCCCTGACCGCGACCTTCACTGCCTGCTTCCGCTGACCCACACGCCCAACCCGCTCAAACTGAGAGACACCTTGCCCGGATCCTGGCCGCGTAGGCGCGCACCGCGTGGGTGCCCTCGGGGTCCAGTTGCTGCCGGGGGGCAGGGGCGGGGGCCGGCTGCTCGCTCATGATGGCCTCCGAAGGGCAGACGGGGTGGTGGTCTCAACACCGTATCGCCACGCCCGGGCCCAAGGAGACGGCTCTGGAGGAACCATGGCGCGCTGTGGGGCACCGGGAGTTTCGGCCTCGCAGGTTGGACATCCTGTGAACGGGGATGGGCTGTTCACCCGGGCCGGGTGCGGGGTCTGGTGGGTGTCTGAGCGGCTCAGCTCTGCTGTTCTCCGCCCTGCGCGGAACCGGCTGCCTCACCAGCGGGTTCGCACGTATGCATCCACGATCGCCAGCTCTTGGTCGCGCTCGGGATCGGTGAGGGCCTCCATGCAGGCCGCCACCCCGCGCACCCGCCGATCAGCCGGGCCGTCCCCATCTTCACCCAAGCCGAAAATACTGGGCGGCAGCGGCCCGCGCCGGCAGGGCGGGGGGCATCTGGAGGCCGCGGGCGAGCGCCGCCAGGTGGTCGCGGGTCGGAGCGTTTCACGATCCGCCCGGGTTCCAGCTTGTTGATCCACTGGGCGGTGACGGCCGGGTGGCCTGCCGCCGCGGCGACCCAAACCAGGCTTCGGCGCAGCTCACTGCGGCGTGTGGTGTCGTGCTGTCGCCGGGGCACCGGGTGGGCCCGGCGGGCGAGGGAGGTGTTCGGTTCTCCGGGCCGCCTTCGGGCAGGCGGTCGCGCCAGGTTCGCAGTTGGCGCATCGCGTTGTCCATCTGTGCGAGCAGGGCGTCCAGTTCCGCGACGGTCCGGACGGGCACGTGGCAGGGTCAGGGCCGGAGCGGGTGTCCCTCCCCCGGATCTGCTGCTCCGGCGTGGTGTGCTCCGCGGTCCGCCACCACTCCTCGCCGGTGGCCGGGGCCAAGGTCGGGGCCCGGCCGGGAGGGCGCGGTGAACGCCCCGCTGCCCCGCCGCCACCTCCCGCCGCAAGTGGATGCGGAACCGCGGATCCCGCGCGGACTGCCGTGCACCACCTTCACCGCCACCCGGCGGCCGGACGCCGAGAAGGAGTCGGCCGGCCCCTACGCGCCGAGTACCTGACGCCGCACCTCCGGCTTCCATTCGACGTACTCGGCCTCCACTCCCCCCTGGTGACGGGCGTAGAGGAAGCGGCCGGTCGCGCTGGTCGCCTCCTCCGTGGTGATCTCGGCGCCTGCCTCGTCCAGTGCCAGGCGCGCCTGGTCCAGGTCGGAGACGATCACTGTGGCCGTGGCATGGGCGTACCGAGCGCGTTTCTCGGCAGGTCCGGCGATGACCAGGAAGTCACCGACGGCGGCGAGCTCGATCTCGTCGAAGGCGAAGCGCAAGTCCGGACGCATCCCCGTCAGGCGCTCCAGCAGGGGGAGGGTCATGCTCAGGTCGTCGGCCCAAAGACGGGCGTACGTCTTGAGGATCATCGTTGCTCCAGGGGTCCGTTCAGGCTGCCTTGGTCTCCGGCAGATACGGACTAACGGTAGGAGAGTATGCTCCGAGCTGGAAGAACGCACCTTTCGGTGAGAGGGGCACCCCGTGGTAACCAAACACCCCGCCCGTGATCCGGCCGACACGGATCTCACCCGCGCCGACTCGCTGGCCCGTGAG
Organism: Streptomyces capparidis; assembly: GCF_054782095.1. Taxonomy (NCBI): domain Bacteria; kingdom Bacillati; phylum Actinomycetota; class Actinomycetes; order Kitasatosporales; family Streptomycetaceae; genus Streptomyces; species Streptomyces capparidis. The sequence goes on from NZ_BAAGTD010000025.1 coordinate 25,266, forward strand.
GTCTTCGCGGGCGTGGCCAACAAGTGGGCGTTGTTGCTCATCAACGTCCTGGGCGACCGCACCCTGCGGTTCACCGAGTTGCAGACGCAGGTCGGAGGCATCAGTCACAAGATGCTGTCCCAGACACTGCGGCACCTCGAACGGGACGGGCTGGTCGACAGGACCGTTCATCCGGTGGTGCCGCCACGCGTCGAATACCGCCTCACCGAAGCCGGCCAGGCACTGCGCACCACGGTCAACGGCATGTGCGCCTGGACCCGCACCTATCTGGACCACATCGAGGAGGCTCGGCGCCGGTTCGACTCCGCCCGTGCGGTGTGATGTGGCCGAAGGCGGGCACGGCCGCCCCGGCTCCGGCCCGGAGCAGCGCGCCGCCCGTCCCTGCGGTGAAGGTGGCGGGGAGGCGGACCGGGCGTGGTAGCGGACCACGGGCGAATACATGGACGCGGGGCCCTCGGCCGCAGGCCGCAGCGCAGGCGGGACAGGGATGGGCCGGGGCGGAGCGGCCCGGGCGCGGACGTCGGCCATCGGCTGGCCTGCGGCGTACCGGTGCCGCTGCTGGTCGAAGGCGGCCATCACGGCTGCGAAGGTCTGGTCGCTGGCCGCGGTGTGCGCGGGCGAGGCCCGATTACGGCCCGAACCCGTGGAGAGCGCGCTGGAGTGGGCGGCGCGGAGCCGCTACGGCGCCACCGGCCTCCTCAACCCCGCCACCAGCGACAACGACACCAGCAGCAACGACGGCGCCGGTAGAGACTCCGGCAGACCGCAGGCAGAAGGGTGGGAGGTATGGGAGGTATTCGACTACCTCGTCGACCACGCCACCGGCCCCATACCCGAGGGACCTGGCACACCGCACGCAAGCACACCACCAACACACGCACACCGGTCCTCATCGGCGTGCACGCCTACCAGCACCACGCCACGGACATCGCCGAGACCGCCTAGTGACCTGAGTCGGAGATTCGTCGTTGGTTGGGCATGAGCCGTCCTGGCCCGAAGATTCCGCCGTTGTCGGTCACTGATGCCCAGAGAGCGGTCCTGGAGAGCTGGTTACGCCGACGGGCGACGGCGCAGGCTTTGGCTCAGCGGTCGCGGATCGTGCTGGAGTGCGCCGGGGGCCACTCGATCATGGAGGTGTCCCGCCGGCTGCGGATCACTCCGGACACGCTCCGGACACAGTCCGCACCTGGCGGCGCCGGTTCATCGAACGCGGCCTGGACGGCCTGTGCGACGACCCGAGGCCCGGTGTTCCGCGGAAGATCACCGACGCCGATGTCGAGCGGGTCATCGTCAAGACGCTCGAGGAAACACCGAAGAACGCCACCCACTGGTCGACCAGATCGATGGCCGCGGCAACGGGCTTGTCGCAGTGAACGGTCTCGCGGATCTGGCGGGCGTTCGCCCTGGCACCGCACCGGTGGCAGACGTTCAAGCTGTCGACGGATCCGCTGTTCATCGACAAGGTCCGCGACGTCGTCGGCCTCCATCTCGACCCGCCGGAGAAGGCGCTCGTTCTCTGCGTGGACGAGAAGTCGCAGATCCAGGCCCTGGACCGGTCCCAGCCCGTCCTGCCGATGGTGCCAGGTATCCCCGAACGCCGCAGCCACGACTATGTCCGGGCCGGCACCACGACCCTGTTCGCGGCCCTCGAAGTCGCCACCGGCAAGGTCATCGGCTCCCTCCACCGCCGCCACCGGGCGGCAGAGTTCAAGAAGTTCCTGACCAAGCTGGACAAGGAAGTCCCGGCCGACCTCCAGGTTCACCTGTTCCTGGACAACTACGCGACCCACAAGACGCCCGACATCAAGAAGTGGCTGCTGGCCCATCCGCGGTTCCACCTGCACTTCACTCCAACCAGCGCGTCCTGGCTGAATCTGGTCGAGCGGTGGTTCGCCGAACTCACACGTCTGACAATCCGCGTCGGACACCGCCCAGCGCACCGCAGCCAACAACGGCCACCCCGGCGCCGCCTACAACCTCGGCAACCTGCTCCACCAGACCGGACGGCTGGAGGAAGCCAAGGCCGCCTGGTTGGCGTTAGACGGTGTCCTATGTGGTGAGGCGGACGAGTCGCTTGTAGCAGCACAGGGCGGCGGCGAGGCCGAGAAAGGCCAGGTAATTGCGGGGATCGCGCTCGTAGCGAGGGCTCAAGCGCCGGTAGTCGGACAGCCAGGACATCGTCCGCTCGATGACCCGGCGGCGGTGGCCCAGTCGTGCACTGAACTCGATGCCTTTGCGGGCGATGCGCACTCCGATGCGCTTGCCCCGGAGCCACATGCACAGGTCAGCACGGTCGTAGGCTTTGTCGGCGCGGAGGCGCTGAGGCTTCAAGTACCGGCCGCGGTGCGGGTCGTGTCTCGTTTGGTGACCCTTCACCATCGGCTTCAGCCCTTCGCTGTCGTGGGTGTTGCCCGCGGAGACGCCCATGAGGAGGGGCAGTCCGTTCGCGTCCGACAGGACGTGCATCCTGGAACCTGGCCTGCCCCGGTCCACGGGGCTCGGACCTGTGTGTTCGCCCCCTTTTTGGCCCGGACGTGGGCGGTGTCGAGGACGACGCGGGTGACGTCGAGGAGGCCGGCGTCGTCGAGCCGGGGCAGCACGGCCTCGTGCAGCCGGCCCCGGACACCGGCTCGCGACCAGATCAGAAACCGCCGATGGGCGGTCGACTTCGAGACGCCGAAGCACGGCGGCAACGCACGCCAAGCGCAGCCGGACACCAGGACGTAGACGATCGCGGCGAACAGCGTCTCATCAGGGGTGTCCTGCGTTCCACCGCCCTGCGGCCGCACCTTCGACGGCGGGATCAGCGGCTCCGCGATCTCCCACAGCCCGTCCGGAACAATCCAACTCCACGTACCCCGCCCCATGCCGAGTTCGACGACGCCTCACCACATAGGACACCGTCTTAGACGCCGTTTCTGATGGCGTGATCGTTCATTGAGCGGTGCATGACGGATCTGGTTGAGCGGTTGGTGCCGGACGAGTTGTGGACGCTGTTCCGGCGGGTGGTGCCTGCGACGGAGGTCATACGTCCGCAGGGCGGAGGCCGGCGGCGGGCGGGCGACCGCGAGTGCCTGGCAGCGATCATCTTCGTTGCCACCTCGGGGTGTGCATGGCGGCAGTTGCCTCCGGTGTTCGGCCCTGCGTGGCCGACGGTCTACCGGCGCTTCGCGCAGTGGAGCGGGGACCGGGTGTGGGCCCGGCTTCACCGCGTCATCCTCGCGCTCCACCGGTACGCCGGGAGGCACCCCTCGCGGCGCCCGGGGGTGGCGCCGACTATCGTGGGCGGGTCACGCCCGCCCCGAGGGCGGGCGGCGGGAGCAGGGAGCGCGGGATGGCGGAGGTGGCGCGGCAGCCGAAGCGGCAGGCGCGCGGCCGGCAGCGGATGGCGCAGATCCTGGACGCCGCGGCCGTGGTGTTCGCGGAAACCGGCTACGAGAAGGCGACCACGATCGCGATCGCCGCGCGGGCGGGCATCTCCGTGGGGTCGCTGTACCAGTTCTACCCGAACAAGAAGGCCATCGCCGAGGCGCTGGCCGACCGCTTCGTGGCGCAGTTGCGGGACGCCCACGAGGAGGCGTTCGGCTCGTCCGACTTCACCTCGGTCGGCCTGGCGCCGCTGCTGGACCGGATCGTCGACCCGATCATCGGGTTCAACCTGGCGAACCCCGGCTTCAAGGCCCTCTTCGCCCGCCCGGACATGCCCGAGGGCCTGACGGACGCGGCCCGCCCCATCCAGGAGGCCCTGCTCGGCCGGGTCGAGGCCATGATCGGCGCGCGGGCGCCCGGGCTGCCCGAGGCCGAGCGGCGACGGACGGCCCGGGTCACGGTGCATCTGTTCCAGGCCATGGTTCCGCTGGTGCTGGCCGCCGCGGGCGCGGAACGGCAGGCCATGGTGGAGGAGCTGAAGAAGGCGCTGTTCGGCTATCTCGACCCGGTGATCGGCTGACCCGGGTACCGAGGGCCGCCGGCGGCGCGGCCCCCGCCGGCGGCCCGTCACCCGCCCGGGCGCGCCGTCACAGCCCGGCGAGTGCTCCGCCGTCGACCAGGACGGAGGTGCCCGTCTGGAAGCTCATGTCGGGCGAGGCCAGGGCGAGCGCCGCGGTGGCCATCTCCTCCGGTGCGGCGATCCGGCGCAGCCCGTCGACGTTGTTCTCGCCGAAGCGCTTCTTCTCGGCGGCCCACTGCTCGTCGGTGAGGCCCGCCGGCCGGTGGGCGTCGAGGAGGGCGGTGTCCGTGGTCCCCGGGGACAGCGCCACCACCCGGATGCCGTCCGCGCCGTACTCGATGGCGGCGTTGCGCACCAGGCCGGTGAGCGCGCTTTTGCTGGCGGTGTAGCCGCCGATCTGCGGACGGGTGGCGAACTCGTTCGACGAGCCGGTGACCAGGATGACGCCGCCGCCGCGCGCCTTCATGTGCCGGGCCTGCTCCTTGATGCCCACGAAGACGGCGCGGGTATTGGTGGCGAAGGTGTCGTCCCACTCCTGGACCGTCATCGCGGAGAGCCGCCTGACGTGTTGGACGCCCGCGTTGTTCATGGCGACGTCGAGGCCGCCGTAGCGGTGGGCGACCCGGTCGACGAAGGAGACGACCTGCTCGGGGTGGCGTACGTCGGTCCTGAAGTAGGTGGCCTCGCCGCCCTTCGCGCGGATCTCCCTCTCCAACTGCCGTCCCAGGTGCTCGCGGCGCCCGCAGAAGCCCACCCGGGCCCCCTCGGCCGCGAAGGCGAGGGCGGCGGCGCGGCCGATGCCGGAGGTGGCGCCGGTGATGAGGACGGTCTTGCCCCGGTAGCGCCCGCTCGGCCGCCTGCCGGCCTTCGCACCGTCCGCGGCCTCCGGTCCCGCGGCGAAAGCGGCGGACGCGGACGCGGCGGCCATGGTGACGCCCGCCGCGCCGAGCAGGGCGGCCCGCCGGCCGACTCCCGTGCCGTCCCGGCCGGTCCGGGGCTCGGGCGGTGGTGCCTGGTGCCGGGGTGCTCCCTCGGGGTGTGGCTGGTGCTGTCGCTGGTGCCGGTCGTCGGCCATGTCTGGACGTCCCTCGTTCGTCGGCGCGGCTGCCCGCGGGCAGGGCGGAGTGCGGGAGCCAGAATCACGAATATGAATTCGCGTTCTGGCACCCTTCGAGGATACGAATGACCATTCGCATTTACAACCCGTCACCGGAGAACCGGGGCGGCAGTCCGCGCCTGCGCGGCGGCGAGGGGCCGCGGCGGGTGCACCCGGGCCCACTCCCGCGCGCCGTCCCGGCAGCCTGCCGACGGGCCGAGGCGAGCCGCCGTCCGGTCGGGTCAGGTGCAGCAGGCGCAGCCGGGGCGGCAGCCGCACGCGTCCGGCTCGGAGCAGGTGATGGTCGCGGTCACCAGCAGGCGTGTGCGGCGGGTGACCGCGTCGCGGCGGGCGGGGGACGGGCCGGGGGCGGCGCGGTCATCGGCAGCAGTCCTCGGCCCGAGCGTCGGGGCAGGTCTTGTCCACCTCGACCGCGACGACGGCGGTACGCAGGTCGTCGAGTGCGTGGCCGAGGCGGGGGTCGGCCAGTTCGTAGCGGGTGCGGCGGCCGGGCGCGGGGCGCATGTGCCCGGCGGTCGTGGGTGACCTGCCTGAGCGCCGGCCGGCGCGGGCGTCACAGCAGCGAGGGGCCCCACCGGTTCGCCGGTCGACTCCCGTGCCATGAGCCGCGGCGTCATCACCTCGGACGCGGTCTCCTCGCCCGCGATGCGGCGCACCAGCAGGGCCACCGCCCGGCGGCCCAGTTCGGCCATGGGCGAGCGCGCCAACTCCCACCATCCGAACCACGCCGTCCAGACCCGGGCCCTGCACGCCTACCTGCGCCGGCGCAACAACAACGCCCGCCACCCCGACGTCCTGGCCGCCCAACGACGCGAGCGCGCACGCATCCGGAGCGAACGAGGTCTCCACTGGGGCGGCAGGCCTCTGCCGGCGGCGGCCTGACCCCGCCCAACCCGGGGAGGTCACAGCATCAGTCGTCGAACTCGAACCCCGAAGTCTCCGCACGGGCAATGATGTCGCGGACTGTCTCGGGGCTCGTCACGACGGATCCAACGGCCGTCTTGAGTCGCGCGAGGTCGCTCGGACTGCCGACCGCGCAGAACATGCCAGCCTCGCTGTCGAAATCGAGGCGCTCGGCGATATCAGGCCAGGCAAACCGCACGAGACTTTCCCAGAGGTACCCGTTCGGCTCGTGCCCGGCGGCAGCTACTGCGACATCGGCAGCCAGGCCACCGGCATCGAACGTCAGCGAGTGCTCGCCATCGAAGTCATGCAGGCGGATGGTCACGGCGCGATCCTCTCACCCCCCAGTGCACGAACCGTTCATCCGGTCCCTCACCGCTCTCGAACCCGGTGAACCTTTCCGGACACAGCGCTAGCGGACGCCCGGAGGCGGGCAGCGCGGCGTCTCACGGCGTCCTGGGCCGTGGCGCGATCCCATCAGGAGTCCGGGCTTTGTCCGTGGGCTCCGCAGTGTGCGCTTGCGGGCGCCCGGTCGGGGAGCGCCGCGCGGGCGGAGAAGGACGGTCACGCACGCGGCGGCGGCCGACAGGCGGCCTGCCCGCGGGTGTCCCCGTGGTCGCCGAGTCCATGCTCACGCCGAGTCCGCGGTCCGCGGCGGGGGCGTTGCCCGGCACGTACTGCCTGGCGGCCGGGATGGCCGCTTTGGGCGCGGTCACCGCGGACCCGTCGCACGCCGGGGTGTACGACGAGCCGTACCGGCTCCACCGGGAGCGGTGCCCGGCAACCCGGACGGCGGCCCGCACCCTGGCCGCCCGCCGGCTCGAGGACACGGCGGGCTGACGCCACGGCGGCTCCATGAGGGCAGCGGAGGTGGAGGAGGACGGTTCTGCCATCCCATGGGCGTCCGAGGGCCTGGCCCGCGGGCGGGCGGGGGTGCCGTCCTCACCCGCCTGCGGGTCGCTACGGCCGCACCGCCCACGCCGTGACGTCCGCGTCGCCCGGCGCGACCAGTTCCGACAGCACGACCGAGGTCGTGGTCTCGCCCAGGGCGGACAGGTCCTCGATGACCTGCTCCAGGTGCCGGGCGTCGCGCACCGCGATCGCCAGTTCGTAGCAGTTCTCCCCGGTCAGGTGCACGCACGACAGCACGTGCGCCATGCCGAGCAGGCGCTCCCGCAGGTGGGCCGCGTCCCTGGTGGACCGGTGGCGGGGGCGCAGGGCGACCCGGGCCTGGAGGGTGAGGCCGAGGCGGGTGAGGTCGAGGCGGGCCGTGTAGCCCTGGATGACGCCGCTCTCCTCCAGCCTGCGCAGCCGCTCGGCCACGGCGGGGCGGCTGAGGCAGACGCGGCGGCTCAGCTCGGTCAGGCTGATCCTGGCGTCCCGCACCAGCTCGCGGATGATCTCCAGGTCGGTGGGGTCCACGGAGGAGGACACGGGGCAGCGCCTCCGTTTCGACGGCGAGCGGGTTAGTAGGCCTCCACTATGGCATGTCCGTCCCCCCTCCCCCGTCGATAGCGTCCCGGCCATGAAAGCGACCGTTCTGAACGGCGTCGGCGACGTGCGGCTCGTCGACGTGCCGGACCCGGTGATCAAGGACCCCACGGACGCGCTGGTGCGCGTGCGGCTCGCGGCCGTCTGCGGGTCCGATCTGTGGCCCTACCGCGGGCAGGAGGACTTCCGGCCGGGCGACCGGATGGGGCACGAGTGGATCGGGACCGTGGAGGACACCGGCCCCGAGGTCACCCGCCTGCGGAAGGGCGACCTGGTGGTGGCGCCGTTCGCGTTCGCCGACGGTTCCTGCCCGCCGTGCCTGGAGGGGGTGCACACCTCCTGCCGCCGCGGGGGCTTCTGGGGCGGGGCGAACGACGGAGGCCAGGCCGAGGCCGTGCGGGTGCCGTTCGCGGACGCGACGCTGGTGCCCGTGCGAGCCGACGTGGACGACGGGCTGGCGCGCCGGCTGCTGCCGCTCACCGACGTCATGGCCACCGGCCACCACGCCGCCGTTCTCGCGGGGGTGACCCCCGGCGGCACCGCCGTGGTGATCGGGGACGGCGCGGTCGGGCTGTGCGCGGTCCTGGCGGCGCGGCGGGCGGGCGCCGAGCGCGTCGTCGCCGTGGGCCACCACCCCGAACGCGCGGCTCTGGCGCGCCGGTTCGGCGCCACCGACACCCTGCCCGGCGGCGACCCGGACACCGCCGCCCGCCTCGTGGAGCTGACCGGCGGCGGTGCCGCGTCCGTGGCCGAGTGCGTCGGCGGCCAGTCCGCGCTCGACCTGGCCCTCGCGGTCGCCCGTCCCGGCGGCGTCATCGGCTCGGTGGGCGTGCCCAACGGGGTCTCACGCGTGGACCTGTACCGCCTGTTCCGCGCCAACGTCGCGCTGCGCGCGGGCGTCGCGCCGGTCCGGGCGTACCTGGACAGGCTCGTCGCCGAGGTGCTGGACGGCACGCTCGACCCGTCCCCCGTCCTCACCCTCGACGTCCCGCTGCGGGACGTGGCCCGCGCCTATCGGGCCATGGACCGGCGGCAGGCGGTCAAGGCCGTAGTGCGGCCCGGAGACTGACGGGGCAACCCGAGGCCCGTCCCATGGGTCTTGATGGACACGCAGATGTGGCCGTGGAGCTCATGGGGGGGGAAGCAGTGGTGTCCGGTACCGCCGTCACGTTCGCAGGGCTCGCGGAGACCGCGCGGCGGGCCGGGGCATGGGGCCAGCCGCCGCCGGAGGACGCCGACATCCGCCGTGCGGCGTGGTGGCGGGCGCGGGCCCTGCGGCGGGTCGCGGTGCGGGGCGGGGTGTCCCTGGGCGGGCTGCTGGCCTTCGCGGTCGTCGCGCTGAACGCGTTTCCGTGGTGGGTCGACGCCCTCCGGCTGACCGTGGCGGACACCGGGACCGCCCGGGCGACCGTGCGGGACGTGGACGGAGTGCTGCTGCCGGGGGTGCTGCCCAAGAGCGTGGAGGTGACGTTCCGGGCCGCGGACGGGCGGCTGGTGCGCGCGTTCGTCGCCCACGGCGGCACGGCGCCGCGGCCCGGCGGCACGCTCGACGTCGAGTACGTCACCTCCTCCCCCGCCCACGCCGCCCCCGTGGACGACCCGGGGCTGGCGTGGGGAGCCGGACTGAGCGGGATCGCCGCCGCCGTCGCCCTGGAGCGGGTCGCGCGGCGGGCCGTCCACGGCGCGCGCGCCACCCACGCGCTGGTCCGGGCGGCGCGGGCGCCCGAGGCGCATCCCGTGCGGTACGTGCTGCTCAGGGACGCCGACGAGGCGTGGATGCTGCTCTTCCCCGTCCCCGGCACCGACGACGACCTGCCCAGCCACCTCATCCCCGTGACGGCTCCCGGCCTGCCCCCCGTCGGCATGGCCGACCTGCGCGGCGACGTCCGGGACGGGGGCGACGCCGTGCCGTGGGTGGACGGGCGGCCGGTGTGGCCCACGGCCCCGCTCGCCGGGTTCGGGGCCGTCCACCTGCCGCTGATCACCCGGCTCACCGCCCCGGCGACGGCCCGGTAGCCGCCGGAAGAGCCCGCCGAAGCCGGGCAGGTCCGACAGCGGGTCACCGGCGCGGGCGTCGCCCGAGCAGCGGTGGGTGGCCGGGCAGCGGTGAGTGGCCGCCCCTCCCCCTCGGGGACGTCGGGGCACGGGTGACAAGTGGTCGTGACCGCACCGCTGCCACTGGTCGTTCCAGCGGCGATACAGCTCCCTGGCCTCATCGAGCCGGGTGAGCGCGTCGGAGGGGTTGTGCAGGCAGGTTTCGGAGGCACGGTGAACCGCGAGGATCGCGTCGATGTCGGCTCCGGTCGGACGCCGCGACGACAACCGGGCGGTGTGCAGTTGTTCGCCCGCCGGGCTCAGGCCACTCGGCCGGCGGCCCCCGGCGAAGGCCCGGCCACGGAGCAGTCGTCAAGACCTGTGGAGGGGAGCCGCACCGACCCAGCGGTGATAGGCGTCCATGTCGACGTTGCTGCCGCACACGATGGTGACCGCATGTCGGCCGGCGAAGCGGTCACGGTCTTCGAGGATCGCCGCGATGCCGAGCGCGGCCGACGGCTCGACGACGAGGCCGGCGTGCTCGAGGAGCATGCGCATACCGGCGATGATCGACGCCTCCTGGACCAGGACGGCGTCGTCAGCGACCAGGAGGAGGTCGTCCAGGACCGCCGGGATGGGACGCCGGCCGGCGACGCCGTCAGCGATGGTGTTGGTCGAGTCGGTGGTGATGACGCGGCGTTGGCGCCACGAGTGTGTCATCGCCGGTGCGCCCAGCGGCTGGACGCAGATCACCTCGACCTCGGGTGCCAGGGCCTTCACCACATGACCCACCCCAGTGGCCAGCGCCCCGCCGCCGAGGGCAATCAGGACGGTGTCGAACGACGGCGCGCTGTCCACCAGTTCCAGGCCGATGGTCGCCGCGCCCTCGCAGGTCTCGATGTCCAGGCTGTCTTCGAGCAGCCGGATGCCGTCGTACCTGGCGATGGCCGCCGCCCGCTCGCGAGCCGTCTCGTGGTCGCCGTCCACCAGCTCCAGCCTGGCGTCCAGCGCGCGGATGCGATCAAGCTTGGCGGCAGTCGCGAAGCGGGATGCCACGACGGTGACGTCGAGCCCCCGGCCGCGACCGGACCAAGCGAGGGCTTGGCCAAGGTTGCCCGCGCTGGCGCACACCACGGCCCGCGAGCCATTGTCGGCGAGCAGGCTCGCGGCCAGCTCGGTGCCGCGGGCCTTGAAGCTGCGGACCGGGTTCGCCGTTTCGAGCTTGATGCTCACCGTGCACCCGAGGTCGGGCTCCAGCGCCTGGCAGCGGTACAGCGGAGTGTCGAGAAAAACCGGGTCGATCACCCGGCGGGCCGCCCGGATCCGAGCAGTGTCGAGGCGCGTCTCCTGCACGGCACAGCAGCGTAGCGCCACCGGCGCTGGTCCACGAGCAACTATCGGGGGCTGCGTGACGGTTCGGGTGTTTCGCGCTGCGTCGGGTTCCTCACGGCGTGCGAAGAGGTGACCGGTCTCGAAGCGGGCGCCGGCCCGGGGAAGGCGGTGTGCCGCGCCGGGGCTGTGCCGGCTCGCGCAGGCGGTCGTGGGTGTGCTGGGCGTCGCGCAGGTAGGGCTTGATGGCGGTGGACATGCTCCGCGCGAGCTGGCGGAGCACGGTCAGGGCCTCCTCGGAGGCGGCGAACGCCCGGGGGGGAGCGGTCGCCGGCCAGGAGCCGGAAACGGGCGTGGGCGGAGAGGGCGAGAGCGAACGTGACGCGGTGCGCCTGCGGATGTTCGGCGGTCAGGTCACGGGCCGGGCCCACGGCCTGCTCGACGGCGCGGGCGGCCCCCTCCCCTCGCCCGGCCTCCGCGAGGCGTTCGCCGTGCACGGCGAGCACCACGGCGCGGTGGGAGCGGAGTACCGGGAACTCGGCCACGCACCCGCGGTACAGGGCCACCTGGCCAGAACGAGCACCTTCACCTGGGCGCTGTGCCACCGGCTCGCCCACTCCAGGACCCGCGCGGACGCCCGGGTGCGTCTCTCGGCGCCGTCGACGACCACCAGCAGCGGTACCGCGGGGGGCGGGTCCGGGAGCCGATCCAACGGCCCGTCCGGGCCGGCCCACAGCACCGCCCAGTGCCGCGCGGCCAGGCCATGGCAGAGCCGCCGCGCCAGGCGGGACTTGCCTTGACCGCCCGGGCCGTGCACCAGGCACGCCGCCGGGCCGGGGCGCTCCGCCCTGGACGTCGGGTCGGCCAGCTCATCCTCGCGTCCGCGGAACGGCACGACCTCGTGAGCCGGGCGCAGCGGATCCGTCAGCGAGGCCGGGGCCCGCCGGGGCCGAAGGGTGTGCTCGGGGTCGGTGGGCTTGTCGTACTCCACGGGTTCCAGGGCACGGGGCCGCTCCACGCCGTATCGGTCGAGCGCGTCCTGGAAGCCCGCGGCGAGGTGCACGGCGATGACCGGTTCCACCTCCGGCCGGGTGTTACCTGGAACTCCAGCTCGATGGATCCGACTTCGAAGATCACGTCCTCGTTCGCACCGCGGGCGGCCGCGGCCATCAGGTCGTCCCGCAACGCGGCCACGGCCTCGGTCAGCTCCATATCCATCACGCTCCCCTGCGTCCGGTACCCGCCCCCCAGCCAGCCGGCGTCCGGGCGCCGGGGCCCGCCGATGGCATCGGCCGGCCATGGATACCGCGGCGGCTGTGACCAACGACAGTGATCCCCACGATCGCCGGAGCCGCCCCGGGAGAACCCGCTCGCAACGAGCGCAGCACCGAGTTGTCCTGATCGCACCCGGCAACGTCGACAACGCCGGCTGAAGCTCGGGCGCCCGGTCGAGGGTGGGATCTCGGTCGAGGCCGAGCAGGGGTTGCTCACTCAGCCGCGGCCATGGCGGCTTCGCGAAACCGCGATCAGGCCGTCTGCCCGAGCTGGGTCAACGTGGCGCGCAGGGTCCGGCCTCGGGTTACCCCCACCCCGGATCCGCCGGCAGCCACCATGGGCCGCGATGGCCGTGATCCGTAGCTTCGAGTGACCGGCTCGAAGAGGACGTGAGAGGACGGGCATGAGGCTGCGTGGCGGCAAACGGCAGAAGGCGGGCGACCGGGCGGAGGGCCCGGGCACACCCGGTCTCGCGGTCGAACTGCGCGGCGTCCGGCGGCAGTACGGCCGCGGCGCCCGCGCCGTGCACGCCCTCGCGGGCATCGACCTCGCCCTGCCGCGCGGCACGTTCACCGCCGTCATGGGCCCGTCCGGCTCCGGGAAGTCCACGTTCCTCCAGTGCGCCGCCGGCCTGGACCGGCCCTCGGCCGGCTCCGTGCGCCTCGGCGGCACGGAGATCACCGGCATGCGGGAGAACCAGCTCACCGAGCTGCGCCGCAGCCGCCTCGGCTTCGTCTTCCAGTCCTTCAACCTGCTGCCTTCCCTCACCGTGGAGCAGAACGTGCTGCTCCCGCTGCGCCTCGCCGGGCAGCACCGGGACCGCCGCCGGGCCGACGCGGTGCTCGCGCAGGTCGGTCTCGCCGGCAAGGCGAAGCGTCGGCCCGGTGAGCTCTCCGGCGGCCAGCAGCAGCGCGTGGCCATCGCACGCGCCCTGGTCACCCGCCCGGACGTGGTCTTCGCCGACGAGCCCACCGGCGCCCTCGACACCGGCACCGCCGCCGAGGTCCTGGGCCTGCTCCGGCACGCGGTGGACACCCTCGGCGCCACCGTCGTCATGGTCACCCACGACCCGGCCGCCGCCGCCTGGGCCGACCGCGTGCTGTTCCTCGCGGACGGCGTCTTCGCCGGCGGCCTCGACCGCGGCTCGGCGGAGCAGATCGCGGCGCGCATGGCCGCCCTCACCTCCCGTACGGGAGCGATGGCAGGGGCCGCGGCGTGAGGAGCTTGGCCCCCAACGGCCTCGCCCGCGCGGCCGTGCGGTTCAAACCCGCGTCGTTCGCCGGCACCTTCGTCGCGCTGATGATGGCGGCGCTGATCGTCTCGGCCTGCGGCATCCTCCTGGAGACGGGCGCCCGCGCGTCGGTGCCGGCCAAGCGGTACGCGAAGGCGCCGGTCGTCGCGGCGGCGGACCAGTACGCCCGCCTCGTCACGGGCAGCGGCGACAGCCGCTCCGAGTCGGCGGACCCGCTGCCGGACACGGCACGCGTGGACGCCGCGCTGGCCGGCAAGGCGGCCCGCGCGCCCGGCGCGCAGGCGGCGGTGCCGGACTTCACGTTCCCGCTGCGCCTGGGCGACAGCGCGCTGACGGGCCACGGCTGGGGATCGCACGCCTTCACCGGCACCGCGCTCACCTCCGGGGCCGCGCCCCGTGCCGGCGAGGTCGTGCTCGACGCCGCCGCCGCGCGGGCCGCGCACGCCGGCGTCGGCGACACCGTGGCGCTAGAAACCGCCGCCGGGCGCGCCGGCTTCCTCGTCTCCGGGCTGGCGAGGGCCGGATCCGGCGACGTGGCCGAGGGCGCCACAGCCTGGTTCGCCGACGCCCAGTCCCCCGCGCTCGCCGGGCATCCCGGCAAGGCCGACGCCATCGCCGTGCTGGCGAGGGCCGGGGCGGACACCGACGCCCTCGCCGCCGGCGTGGAGAAGGCGCTCGCCGGCTCCGGCGCCAAGGTGCACACCGGCGACGGCCGCGGCGCCGTCGAGGACCGCGGGCTCGGGTACGCCAGGGAAACGCTCACCGGACTCGGCGGCTCCTTCGGCGGGATCGCCGCCGCGGTCGCTGTCTTCACGGCGGCCGGCACGGTCGCGCTGTCCGTCGCCCAGCGCGCCCGGGAGTTCGCGCTGCTGCGCGCCGTCGGCGCCACTCCACGGCAGATCCGCCGCGCGGTCGCCGCCGAGGCGCTGCTCGTCGCGCCGCTCGCCGGGCTGGTCGGCTGCCTGCCCGGGATCGGGCTCGCCCACTGGTGGTTCGGGCAGTTGAAGGACCGCGGGGCCATCCCGGAGCCCGTGGACCTGCACGTCTCCTGGATGCCGCCGGCCGTCGCCGTCGGCATGGGGCTGCTGACCGCGCTCGCCGCCGGCTGGGCGGCCGGGCGCCGCCCCGCGAGGATCAAGCCGGGGCAGGCGCTCACCGAGGCGTCGGTGGAACGGCTGCGGCCGGGCGTGATCCGTACCGTGCTGGGCCTGGGCGCCCTCGTCGGCGGAGGGTTCCTCACCGTCCTCGCCGCACGTTCGGCCGGGGACGACGCGGCCAACGCCGCCCTCGGTGTCGTCATGCTGTTCATGCTCGCCGTCGCGCTGCTCGGCCCGCTGGTGGCGCGGCTGTGCGCGGCGCTGTTCGGGCTCCCGCTGCGCGGCTGCGGCGCCGCCGCCGCGCTCGCCGCCGCCAACTCCCGTACGAACGCCCGCCGGCTGGCCTCCGCGATCACCCCGATCGTGCTGGCCATGGCCTTCGCCTCGACGCTCACCTTCATGCACACGAGCGAGAGCCACGTCGCCGCGAAGCAACTGCGCGCCGGCGTCACCGCGGACCACGTCATCACGCACCCCGCCGGGCTGCCCGCCGAGGCCGTCGACCGGGCCGCCCGCGTCCCCGGTGTCGACGCGGCCGTGGGCCTGCTCGACACGCAGGTGCTCGTGCCCGTCGGGTCGGGCGGCGACCGCTGGCTCCGGGGCTCGGCGGCCCAGGGCATCTCCGGCTCCGGCGCGCAGCTCGCGAAGGTGCAGGACCTCGACGTGCGCAGCGGCAGCCTGGACCGTGTCGGCAAGGGCCGTGTCGCCATCGACAGGACGCTCGCCACGTCGGCGAAGGTGAAGGTCGGCGACAAACTGCCGATGTACCTCCCGGACGGCACCAGGACCAGCCCCGAGGTCGTCGCCGTGTACGGCCGCGGGCTCGGCCTCGCGGCCGTGACCATGGACCGTGCGTCCCTGGCCGCCCACGTCACCTCGGGCTTCGACAGCGCGCTGCTGGTACGTGGCGGAGACGCGAAGGCCCTCGCCCCGCTGGGCAGGGTCGCCGACGCGTCCGGTTACGCGGTGGAGCAGACCACCGACCGCGAGCTCAACGCCTGGGCCAACCACACGATGGCCGGGGTCCTGGGCGGCTTCGCCGCCGTCGCCGCCGTCAACACCCTCGTGATGACGGTCCTCGACCGCCGCCGCGAGCTCGGCATGCTCCGCCTCGCCGGCGCCACCAGGCGCCAGGTGATGGACATGCTGCGCTGGGAGGGCCTGCTGGTGGCGGTCGCCGGCATCGTCCTGGGCACGGCCATCGCCGCGGCCACCCTGATCCCGATGATGCGCGGCCTGACCGGTGAGGCCCCGTACGTACCCCCGCTCGTGTACGGGTCCTTCGCCGCGACCGCGGTGGGCCTCGCCCTGCTCGCCGTCACCCTCCCGGCGCGGGCGGCGCTCCGGGACCGGGAGGGCTGACGGGGCCTGCGGCCCCGGGGTCGGAGCAGGGACTTCATCCAGCGTGATGCCGCTTGCAAGGCTCTTTGAAGGCCCGCTCCGTCTCGGGCTCCATCGCTCAGCGGGAGGCCCTGCGGCAGGGCGGCGGCACAGCACCGTGGTCACCGAGGTGGCGAGGTCGCGGGCGTGATCCGGGGTCGGCGGGTTGGGCAGGCGGGGGCCGCCGGGCCGGTGGAAGGTGGCGTGCCCGAGGAAGGAGCCCGCATCCGGCATGGCCGTGAGTACGGCCTCGGTCGCGGTGCCGGTGACCACCACCAAGGTGGCGGGGGCGTGGCGGGTGAAGTCGTCTAGGGCTGCCACCGGGCAGGTACGCGGGTGCGGGCGGCGCCCAGCCGGTGCGCGCCGGCGAGCTACAGCAGCGGGACACCGGGCAGCAGGTGATCGGTCACCCACGCACTGGCGCCTGTGCCGCGCGGCACGGGGCGACCAAGGCCCGCCGGCAGCGGGCGGCCCGGGCCGGCCATGGGGGGATGTCCCACCACAACGGGGCGCGGCCACCGGCCCCCAGGCAGCCGGTCTTCCCGGCGGCGCAGACGGCAGCGGGAGCAGAACCCCAAGCCGGCCGTCGAAGTCGGCGTCGGCCGGCCCCCAGCCTTGGCGTCGGCGAGTTCCTCGGCGAACTCCCGCACCGCCTGCGCGCATCCCTCGAGGCCCGCCTCCGGCGCGGGCAGGGTGCCGTCCGCGCGTCCGGGCCCCGCCGTGCCGGGGCGTGGTCACGCGGGTGGGGAGGACGCCGTGGGCACCACGCCCACGGTGATTGCCGACGGCGACCACCGGGGCACCGGACTGGTCGTCCCACACCGCCGTCGGCGCAACGGTGAGGACCTGCCCGCCTGGAAGCAGGCGCACAACAAGTCCCACAAACCGGTCCGCGCCCGCGTCGAGCACGCCTTGCCCGCATGAAGACCTGGAAGATCCTGCGCGATCGCCGGCTCAAGGGCGACGGCGTACACCACGCCATGAGCGGCATCGCCCGTCTGCACGACCTCGCCCTCGCCGGATAGGCGATCGGGCCGAACGACGGTCGACCTCGCCTCACCGAAGATCAGTTACGGGACAAGCCTCAGTTGTTGCGGGGCAGGACGTTGTTGACGCTGGTTGTGTCATCTCGGCACGGCTTCGGCAGCCCGAAGCAGGCGTTGTCCGGTGTGCGCAAGGTAGTCCCGGAACTCGGCGGTCTCATCAACCCTGAAGTCGATGTCGGTGACGGTCAGAACGACGGCGAGCCACTCGAAGGAGTCGACGTACGCGACATACCGGCATCTGTGTTCGTCGAGGGCTTCGAGGGACCCGTCGATACGGTGAAGGCGAGCCGCGGCATCGCGCACGTTGGTGTGCAAGGTGAGGACGACCCGGATTGTCTTCGGGCCGTGGAATCGTGCTTGGAGATGCCCCGCGAGGTCGTCGGTGGGAAGGGGGCGTGGCCAAAACGTTGCACCGGTCGTTTGTGGGTCGGCGATTCGGTCGAGCCGGAAGTTGCGCCAGTCCTGGCGGTCGCGGTCCCAGGCGTAGAGGTACCAGCGTTGGCGGATCTGAACGAGCCGTATCGGCTCGACTGTCCGGAACGACTGTCCTCCCTTCCCGTTGTAGGCGAAGGCAAGACACCGATGGGCCGCAATCGCGGATGCGACGACGCTCAGGACGGTGGGGCTGGTCTGGGGATGTTCGCTGCGACCGAACTCCACCGCGGCGAGCGTTTCGTCGGTTCTGCGGCGCAGGGAAGCGGGGAGAATGCGGCGGAGCTTTGCCTCGGCACGTTCCGCCGATTCGGCCGTGAGGTCGATGCCGGTTGCTCCGGCGGCTGCGAGGCGCAGCCCGAGGACGGTGGCAATTGCTTCGTCGTCTTCGAGCATGAGGGGTGGCAGCGCAGCGCCGGCAACGAGGCGATAGTGGCCTCCTGGTCCGCGAGTGCCTTCCACGGGATACCCCATCTTGCGCAGGTGGTCGATGTCGCGTCGAAGGGTGCGGGAAGGCGCTCCCACTGCCGTGGCCAGTTCGTCCGCCGGCCAGTGTCGACCGGATTGCAGCAGGGACAGCAGCCGGAGCATCCGTTCTCTTGGTGCCGTCACGGTGACTCCTTGATCTCGTCCGCCCTGGGATAATTGTGGCAAAAAACTGGCCACATCAGATCGTAGCCTGACGTCATGCCACATGATCAGGATCTGATGACTGAGCGTGGCCGGTGGATCACGGTGGAAGGCGCTCGGACTCACAACCTCCGGGACGTGTCGGTCCGCGTTCCCAAGCACCGGCTGACGGTGTTCACAGGCGTCTCGGGGTCAGGGAAATCGTCGCTGGTGTTCGACACGATCGCGGCCGAGGCCGAGCGCCTGATCACCGGGACCTATCCCACGTTCGTGCGGAACCGGCTTCCGCAGCATCCACCCGCAGACGTCGACCGGATCGACGGGCTGGTCTTCACCACGATCGTGGATCAGCGGCGCTTCACCGGGAACGCTCGATCCACGGTAGGCACGGCGAGCGACATCGCGCCGCTGCTGCGCCTGCTGTTCTCCCGCATCGCAAGCCCGCCCGCCGGGTACTCGCCGGCGTACTCGTTCAACGACCCCAGCGGGATGTGCCCACGCTGCGAGGGGCTGGGCGTCGTCGACGACATCGATCTCGACGCCCTGCTCGATCGGTCACGAAGCCTGCGCGAGGGCGCGGTCCGGTTTCCCACCTTCGCCCCGGGAACCTACCGATGGAAGCGCCTCATCCACGCCGGACTCGTCGACCCCGATATCCCCTTCGAGCAGCTCCCTGCCGCGAAGGCCGACGCACTGCTCCACGCCGAAGGACTCCGACTCGGCAACCCCGACCCCGAATACCCCCAACACGGTGTCTTCGACGGCATCATCCCGCGGCTGCGGAAGTCGTACCTGCGCAAGACGCCGTCGCGCCTCACCGAAGAGGAACAGCAGGGTCTTGCCCAAGTCGTGACTCGAGGCACCTGCCCGGACTGTGCCCGCACCCGCCTCAACGCATCGGCGAGGAACAGCCTGATCGACGGCCGATCCATCGCGGACTGGTCGGCCCTGCCCATCAGCGATCTGCGCGACATCGTGGCGGTCGTGGAGGACCCGTCCGTGACGCCGCTCCTCCAGGCGATTCAAGAACGCCTCGACGCACTGGACGCCGTCGGGCTCGGCTACCTCAGCTTGTCCCGGGAATCGGGAACCCTGTCCGGCGGCGAAGCCCAACGGATCAAGATCGTCCGTCACCTCGGCAGCGCCCTCAGCGACGTCTGCTATGTCTTCGATGAGCCCAGCACCGGACTGCACCCGCACGACGTGCATCGCCTCCTCGAACTGCTGACAAAGCTCCGCGACGCGCACAACACGATCCTCGTGGTCGAACACCATCCCGCGGTCATCGCGGCCGCCGACCACGTCATCGACCTCGGACCCGGCGGTGGCTCAGGCGGCGGCATCGTCCAATTCGAAGGCAGCCCCAACGAACTCACGGCAACCGACACCGAAACAGGCCGCGTCCTTCGCGCCCCGATGCATTTCAAGGAGCGGCCTCGTCCGGCTCGGGGGACCGTCACGATCGCCGATGCCAGCGCTCACAATCTGCGTGACGTCACCGTCGATGTGCCGCTCGGCGTCCTCACCGTCGTCTCCGGCGTCGCCGGTTCCGGCAAGAGCACACTGATCGCCGACGAGCTGCCTCGCCAGCATCCCGACTTCGTCGTCGTCGGCCAGGCACCGCTCCGCGGCGGCATCCGCTCCACCCCTGCCACCGTGCTCGGCGTCGCCGAACCCATCCGAGACATCTTCAGCAAGGCCACTGGGCTGCATCCCTCGTGGTTCAGCGCCAACGGCCGCGGAGCATGCCCCGTCTGTAGGGGAAGAGGTGTCATCGTCACCGACCTGGCATTTCTCGATGACGTCCAGACCGACTGTGACGCTTGCGGAGGAACCCGGTTCAACCCGACGGCACTCGCCGCCACTCTCCACGACCGCAACATCGCCGACCTGCTGGCGATGAACCCGGCGCGGGCGGCTGACCTGCTCGCCGAACACTTCCACATCGCACGCCGACTGCGGTGGCTGGACCGGGTCGGACTCGGCTACCTGTCGATCGGGCAAAGCCTCGACACCCTCTCCGGCGGCGAACGGCAACGACTCCTCCTCGCCCACCACCTCGCCGACACCGACACCTCCGACAACCTGCGCATCGTCCTCGACGAACCCACTGCCGGGCTGCATGGAAGCGACGTCGACCGGCTACTCGCACTCTGCGACGATCTCGTCGACTCCGGAGCAACGCTCATCCTCATCGAGCACAACCAGCGCGTGATCGCCCACGCCGACCACGTCATCGACATCGGGCCCGGCGCCGGGTTCAACGGCGGAACCATCGTGTTCCAGGGCACACCTGCCGACCTCGCCACAGACCCCATGTCAATCACCGGCCAACACCTGCGGGGGGGCCACCTCTACGCCGTAGCAGCCACAGCCGATCGCCGAAACGCAATCACACCGAACCCCATCCGCCAGGGAGCCGAGCACGCTCTCGGACCTCTCGGCAGCGATCCGACACGGAGCCTCGAAGAGACTCGGCATCGAAAGGGACGCAGGTGAGTCACCGAAACGCACCGTTGAGCACCGAAGGACGGCGCCGGCTGGTGGAACGGTGTCGGACGCGGTCGATCGCTCACGTCGCCGCCGAGAGGGGAATCTCCCGTGCGTGTGCGTCGAAGTGGGTCAACTTGTGGCGCCGGCACGGCGATGCTTGGCCTCCCCAGCGCCTTCGTGACCGGCCCTCGGCGCCACGTCACAGTCCGAACGCGACGCTGAACTGTGGCACATGAGCAATCGCCGAACCGCCACCGGGCACCTCACGCGGCTCGAGCTCGGGCAGCGCCGCTTCCTCGACCGCGAACGGCGACAACAACCGCAGGCCTGGCGAGATCATTGCGCGATGGCCCGGTCATGGAACGCGGACGGTAATCGGCTCGCTCTGTCCGAAGTACGAGGGGTGGCCGGCCCAAGACCTTCACCCTGCCCGAGCGGCGCGAGATCAAGAAGATCGCGAAGTCCAGGCCGACCGAACACGACCTGCCCTTTTCGATTTGGAGTCTGACCAAGCTGGCGGACTTCCTGGTCGCCGAGGGGGTGGTCGACGACATCAGCCACGAGGGCCTGCGCATCGTGCTCCGCGAGGAAGGCGTCTCCTTTCAACGCCTGAAGTCCTGGAAGACCTCCCGCGACCCCGACTACGCGGCCAAGAAGGCCCGCGTCGAACGCCTCTACGCGATCGCCGACGGCGAGGTCATACCCGAGGAGGGCGAGCCCGCTCGTCGTCCTCGATCTCACGGACCCGCACTCGCTCTGCCACCAGCACAGCTTGCCGGACGCGTGCCGTCCGGAGTGGTCCGGACGGCACGTCACCTCAGCACAGCACAGCACAGCACAGCACAAGGGTCGCTGATGCGGTGCTAGCCGAGCTTCAGAACCTCGTCGTCGGCGTGCGTGCCGAACTCGGCGACGCGCACCTCCGCGATGTGCTCGTACCGGTTGATCCGGTCGGTCCATTCGGTATCGACACCGAACGCCACCTTGGCGAAGCCCACCCGGCCGACGGCCTCGGCCAGGCCCGGGTCACCAGGGGCCAGCAGCCGCACCGGTGCGTCAAGCGCCACGGTGTGCGGCGGCACGAAGTACTCGTCCGGCAGAACGGTGCGCGCATGGACGAGCGCGCCGACAGCGACAACCGAGCCGGCCCCCAACCGTGCGCACTGCAAAACCGTCGCCGTGGTCGCCACATAGACGCACCTGCCGACCTCGCAGCCCAGCAGCGTGGCATGCGGCCCCACGAAGACGTGGTCGCCGACAAGCACCGGCTGATCGCCGGCGACCGCAGACCCGCGCAGCACCGCGTTCTCGCAGATCACCGCCGCCTCCCCGACCTCGACCCGAGACCCCTCGGCATCGAGCACCGCACCGTACATCACCCGTGCCCTCGGCCCCACGCGGACATCACCGACCAGCGTGGCCGTCGGGGCGACGTAGGCGGTGGGATGGACCTGCGGTTCATGCCCGCGATGCCGGATACGGATTCCCTGCGTTTCAGCGATCATGGGCGGATCCTCGCCCGACCGGCCGCGAGCATGCTGGCGGTTTTCAGACATCGCGTTCGTCGAGACCTGCGCCATCACCGCTCTGAGGCACTACAGGGCGAACATTGGCTGATGCGGCACTGGGCACTGAGGCTGACGTGGACAGGGCGCCGGGCGGCGGGCGCCGGGCGTGCCGGGCCCGCAGGCGCCCTCAGCCGAGACCGGGAGTGGGAGCGAGCGCCCCTGCGGCGGTGACGCACCACCAGTCACCACAGCCCCAACAAGACGACCTTTGCCAAGCGCGTGACACGACGGAGCGAATACGACGAGGCGCAGACCGCGGGCGGTTGCGGGTGCCGGTGGCGGTGTTCCGTCGGGCTCGGTACGCCGGTGCCGTCCCGGCCCCGGACGCGACGGCGCGGCAGTGGTCCCGGGCGGCGGTGGAGGCGATGGACCCCGCCGCGATCCGGGCCGCGATGTCCCACGCGCCGATCCCCGGGGCGGTGGCCGCGGACCGCATCGCCGCCGCGGCCAGCACCCCCAACCAGCCCGGCCAAGCCGCGGCGGTCACCGTGTTCGTCGTGCCTCGGCTCATCGGACGCGGGCTGCTGACGGACCTGTCCGGCAACCCCGACGGGGTGCTGCCCGAACAGCACCCCGAGAACGACTTCACGTGGCTGCGCGCCCTGCGCAAGGGACAGCGCTCCCGCTCGCCGCCCTGGGCACCGCGGGCGCCGCCCGCGGCCTGAGCCCCGCAGCCCCGGCTCGGGGATGGGCGATGGCCCCGGTGTCCGGGCTGGGGCCAGGGCGTCCGGCAGCGCGTGACTGCCGAGCCGACCGTACCCGCCGGGTGCACGAGGAGGGACCCGGCTGGCACAGCTTCGAAAACAGATACGAGGGCCGCCGCCGCGCCTGCGGCCGTTGTGCAGCCGACGCGCCCGGCCGCTGCTCAACGCGGCAGCCAGCTTCCGCATCAGCACCTTCTTACCTGCGGACTACATCACTCATCCGCCGACCTTCACCACCCGCCCGCACGAGCGAAAGGTCAGGCGGTGGCCTCAGTGGCCTCCCTGACCAGGTCGGCAATGCCATCTCTCCGGAAGTTGAGGCCGCACTCGGGACACCAGACGGTCGGCGGGATGCGCACGGCCTTGCCGCAGAATCCGCACGACAGAATCACTCCCTGCTGTGGGAAGTCATCCTGTTCGATGGTCAATTCTCCGGCGCAGTGCGGGCAGCCCACGACCTGCGCCATACGTGGGATCCGCTCCGCGAAGCCGCAGCCAATGCACCCTAGTCCCTCAGGACTTCCCGGACCCTGCACGGCGAACCTCTCCCGCAGCCGCTGGTTGAGGTCAGGCAGCAGGGACAGGCAGTCCTTGCAGACCGTGTCCGGTTCGAACATGAACGACACCTGGCGGCATCCCAGACAGTACGTTGTCATGGACCCCTTCCGCATGACTTTCCTGGCCACGGCGCCCCCGATGAAATCGTGGTCCTCCCTCCCGCACGCCGGGCACACCGGCACTGGCCTCGCCTCTCGAGCAGTCCTGCCACATCCAGTGCACGCGGGCCCTTCATCACCTTGCCCCTCGTGCCCCGCAGTGGGTTGCGGCTGTGAGCGATCGTCGAATACCGACTTGCGGCGGCGGAGCCAGCGGAAAACCATGGCACAAGGATCACCTCACGCCCTTGACATGTCGAGCCTACGTCCGGACGCATCGGATGAGCCCAGGCTGAGCCCTCGGTCGTCTTTTCAGCCTTGGATTGAGAAATCACTGCACGACAAGGGCCCGCCGTCACGGCCGCGGGCTCTTGTCGTCCTCGAGAGCCGGCGTGCACTTCGCCCCGGGAGGACCCGTGGAGCGAAGTTGTCGGCGCTCCAAGACCCCGTGGGTCCCAGCCCTTCGGCGAGTGTGCCGGGCCCGGCGTGGGGTGAGTTGCCGCTCAGGGCGCGGTGCGGGCCGGCAGGTTCGTCAGGTGGTCGGCCGTGGTGAGCAGCAGTTCCGAGTGCCCGGGGTCGGTGGTCGCTTCCAGGTTGGCGGAGTGGCCGAGTAGGGGGATGGCGCGTTGGAGCGGGGCTCGCAGGTCGGCGATGTGCTGGTCGCTCTCCTCCGTGACGGGAGCGGGCGTGATGTCCATCGAGCCCGTGACCTGCCGGTCCTGGGTTCCCGCGACCTGCTGCGGGCCGGATCGGCGACGGTCCCGCCCGTCCAGGCGGGGCACGAGCGGACAGCCGCCGTGAGGAGTCCTCCCCTTGCCCGCGGCTTCCTCCACCGGGCTGGGATGTCCGTTTTGACCCTTGGCCACCCCTTGACCGGACGGTTCGTCCCCCAGCCGACGCGGCAGCGTCCCGCAGCGAGTTCAGCGGGCGGGGCGGGTGCTGGAGCAGAGGATCCCAGCCGCCAGTCCGACGGCTTGCGAGAGGGGGCCGGTCACCGACCGCGCCTGGTGCGCCGACCGGACACGACCCCCGCACCCCGCACGTGGCGGGGTTGGGACGCGTTCGCCGTCCGGCGGCGCCGGGCGGCCAGGCCCTGCTTGTACCGGCGCGGTCGCCGGGTGGGAGGTGGTGGGGTCGTCACACGGTCCTTGCGGGGGCGGTGGGCGGCCGCCCGGGACGGCTGGCTGCGGCGAGCTGGCCCCGTCTCATGCCCGAGGCCGTGACCTCGCAGGCCGGGCGCGTGCTGCCGCCCGGGACAGCGGCCCCTCCCAGGCCGGGACAGGTTGGGCCGCGGTGGCCTGCCCGCGCCACCGCGCACCAGTCGGCGTCCGGCTCGTTTGCCTGCGGCGGGACCGGTCCCGCGGGGGTGGAATAGCCTGCGCCCGTGATGCTCAATGACCCGTATCGTCGTGAGTACCGTTATGCGGGCGGCAGTTGGCTGTGGGTCGGTCTGGCCCTTCCCGCCCTGGGAGGCATCGCGCTGATCGCGCGGATGGCTGTGGACGACGAGGTGCCGATCATCGTTCCTGCCGCCGTCGGCGTGGCGCTCGCCGCCCTGTCCCTGTTCGTGCTGCGCCAGGTCAAGGTGACGGCGACGATCAGCGACGAGACCTGTCTGACGGTCCGCGGAGCGTTCCGCAGCCGCGGCACGGCCTGGCCGGACGTGCAGGGCATCGAGATCGAGGTGAACCCCGGGGCGGGGGCACAGGGGGCGCCGAGCCGGATCGTCGTGCTGTACGACGCACGGGGGCGGCGGCGCATCCTGCCGCACCTGAACGACCGCAACACTCCCGACCTGGCACGCGAGGTGGCGGCCCTGCGCGAGGTGTGGATGCTGCGCAGGGGGGACGACTGGGCGCCCGCTCCCGAGGCGGCGGACAAGATCGCGCGCATGCGCAGGCATCCGACGCCGCTGGTGCACATCGCGGTCAGGGCGATGCTGGGCGCGTTCCTGATCGGGACCGTGCTCTTCCTCGTCGCGCTGGCCGCGGGCATGTACGACGGCACCGACACCAACGCGTTCGCGGACGTCGTGTTCCACCCCTTTGCGCTGATCGGGGTGCTGCCTCTGATGGTCTATGTCGGCACCTTGGTGGTCGGGGCGATCCTGCGCCGTCGCTGAACTGGCCCCGACCCGGCGAGTCCCGAGGATGCCCGCAGAGGCGGCCTCCGACACCTTCCGCCGGAGGCGCCGCCACCTGGAATCCGTCGCAGGAGCCGCGGGAAGAGGGGGGAAGCCGAACCCGCGGCTGCACGGCGACCACCGGTATCCCCTGCCGCAGCAGGTGACCTGCAACAAGGTTCCCGGTCCGGGGTTACCGCTCCAACCGGCCCCCGGCAGGCGGCACGCCGCCGTCCCACCCCGGCCGGGACGGTCAGGCCGAGGACGCGGGCCGGGTCTGGCTGCCCGGCGCGGCCGCAGGCGTCGGCGGCACGGGTCCGGCAGCTCGCAGCCCCATCTGGCGACGGCCCGGCACCACGCCCGGACCGGCCGGTGCCTCGGGCTGCGGCGGTGGGGCAGTGGCACGTTCGGCGGCCAGCGGGCCACGGACCCGGGGCGGGAAAGCGGGCGGAAGACGAGGTCCAGGGCGAGCAGGGGGCGGTGCATCTCGCCGGGGGGCCGTCCCAGCCAACATCAGACGGCACCAGTTGGTCAGGGGAAAGTCGTCATCTTACGACCCTCAAATCCGCGACTACTGGAGTCGACGCCGCCGAACGCGCACACCGCCACCGATGGACAAGATCGGTCTTACTCTGGCAGCCCGCCAGAAGGGAATCCGTTCACTGTGCGGTCGGGTGCTCATCGGGCGCGGAATACGAGCCTGACAGTCCACGCGAGTGGATCGAATGGTTCGACGCGATGAAGAAGCGGTTGCACAAACACCACTTCATCCACCGGCGACATGGCGGCTCCGATGAGAGCGAGAACCTTCGGCTCGTCCGCTCGGGATGCCATCGCCCAGCGCCATTCAGGCGACAGCGACCGGAAGAGAGCAGAACCTGTGGAGCCTCCGGGCTCGCTTGAGCCGTGATGCCTGGAAACAGGCGCGTCCGGTTCTGAGGAGGCCGGGGCACGGCGACGCGACCCGGCTACCCGACCAGTGGCGCGGCATCACCACCCGCCACGACAAGATCGCCACCATCCACCTGGCTGGACTCCACATCGCCGCCGTCTTCATCTGGTCGGCGAGGTGCTCCAGAAGAAGCGGCCCGACCCGAACTAAACGGACCTCAATGAATCAAAGGCCCGCTAAGGGCCCGCAGCCGGGTGGCGGCGGGCCCTTAAGGCCGGGACGTTCAGCAGTCCCGGAGGCGGTGGGCTACCGGACGTCGACCCATGTACTGGTGACCGGCCTGCCGGTCGGGTGGGGCGGCGGCGATCAGCTCGGTCGGAGTGGTGGTCCGGTGCGGTCGGCCACCGCTCCGGACGACGGTCCACCCGGGTCCGTGGTGGGGGCGTGTCGGTCGGCGATGCGGACGGTCTCTGTGGTCCCGGTGGGTCAGGAGGAGGGCTCCGGGCGGCGTTGGGGTGCCTGCGGGGACAGGGCGTGGGAGACCGGTGTGGGGCCGAGGTTGTTGTCGCCGTCCTGGTGGTGCAGTACCCACTCGTCGAGGTCGAGGGCTGTTTCCAGTGGTTCCCTGGCGATGTGGGTCAGCAGGGGGATCGGGCCGCGGGGGGTGCGGGTGTTCCCGGGGGAGAGCAGGTCGTTGCGGAAGGCGGTCTCGGGGTTCTCGTAGCGGGTCCGAGCGGTGTGGGCGGGCAGGCCCAGGACGTCGCCGATGAGCTGCCAGTCGGCGCCGCCGAGGCGCTCGAACACGGCGGCGGCTTCGAGGTAGCGGTGTGCGGCGGCGAGCACTCGGGCGGCGTCGGCCAGCGCAGCGCCCGGTGTGCGGGGGGTGCCGTCGGTGTTCAGCTCGTGCTCGCCGATCGGGACGGCGGCGCGCGAGGTCGGCCAGTTCGCATGCTTCGTAGGCCATCACCAGCCTCGCTCGCGCCGCGTCCGGATACGGGGCTGCGTTCTCCAGGTCGCTTTCGGTCATGTCGGTCGGTCTCGGCTCCCGATGACGGGGGTGGTCGCTGCGGCTCCCCGGGGGGTCAGCCGCGCAGGAAGTACAGGAGGGTCATGGTGGCGGCGGTGGTCAGGACGATGCCCCGCAGCAGCCGGGCGGGGAGGCGGCGGGCGAGGTGGGCGCCGGCGAAGCCCCCGGCCACGGCGCCGACCAGCATGGTGGAGAGGAGCAGCGGAGCGCTCAGTGCGTCGGAGGCGAGCAGGAGCAGCGCGGTCGCGCTCAGACAGATGGCCGCGAGCTGGGTGATCCGCATCGGGTTGCTCTCCGCGGCGTCGAGGCCGAGGCCGGTGCTCCACAGGGCCAGCATCGTGATGCCTACGGCTCCGCCGAAGTATCCGCCGTACACGGCGAGGACGAACTGCCCGGTCAGGACGGCCCGTGGGCTCATCGCGACCGAGCGGCCCAGCGCGCTGCCCAGCGCCCGGGGCAGGCGGCGGCCGAGGGCGGGGACGACCGTCGCGAAGGCGAGCAGCCACGGCGCCGCGGCGTCGAACGACGACGCCGGCAGCACCAGCAGCAGGACGGCGCCGGCTCCGCCGCCGATCACACTGGTCACGGTCAGCGCCCGCGTGGACGTGGCCCCGACCGGGGAGAGCTCGCGCCGGTACACCCACGCGGCGGCCATGGCGCCGGGGGCGAGGGCGACCCGCGACACCGCGTTCGCCGTCACCGGCGGCAGGCCGAACGCGACGAGAGCGGGCAGCGCCACGAACGTGCCCCCACCGCCCATGGCGTTCAGGACTCCGGCGGCGACACCGGCCAGCAGGACGAGCGAGGACTCGGGCACACGCCGAGCATCGCCCGGCGCGGAGGGGGTCCGCAATGCGTCATCGGTGTACCCGGCCTAAGGCTGGGCCTTAGGCTGGTCCGGTGCGTTATGACCTGGACGACCTGCGGCTCTTTCTGCACATCGTCACGGAGGGGTCGATCACGGCGGGCGCCCGCCGCATGCACCTGAGCCTGCCCTCGGCCAGCGCCAGGGTGCGCTCCCTGGAGCACCACGCCGGCGTGGCACTGCTGATCCGCGGTCGGCGGGGCGTGCGGCCCACGCCTGCGGGGACGACCCTGGCCCGCCATGCGCGCGACGTGCTCGACCGGACCGCGCGGCTCGAGAGCGCCGTCGCGGGCTACACCCAGTCCACGACCGCTCCGCTGACCCTGCTGGGCGGCGGCTCCGCGATGCATCGGCTGGTGCCGCAGGCCCTGGTCTCGTTCCTCCGCGCCCACCCGGACGTCGACGTCACGGTGTCCGAGAGCCGCACCCCGCGGACCGTGCGGATGCTCGCCGACGGAGAGGCGGACCTGGGGGTCGTCCTCGACGACGAGGCCCGCGACTGTGGTCTGCGCACGGAGTTCCTCGGCGACGACTCCCTCGTCGTGATCGGCCAGGCCGGAGGCGTCCTCGCCGGACGGGCAGCGCTGACCTACCGGGAGGTCGCCGAGCAGCCTCTCGTCGGGCTCGACGCCGACTCGTCGCTGCGCCGCTGGATCGAGAAGCACCTGGGGCCCCATGCTCCGGTGGCGCGCCACCGGACCACGGTCGCCGACCTGAACGTCGTCGTCGCCCTCGCCGCCGCCGGCGTCGGGCTGGCCGTCGTACCGCGGCACGCCGTCGACCCCCGCCGGCCCCTGGACATATGCGCACTCCAGGATCCCTGGGCCCGCCGCCACCATCTCCTGGCCTGGGGCGTCAAGGACCGCGCCGCATCGCCTGCGGTCGCGGCGCTCGCCGAGCACCTGCGCAACGCGGCCCAGTCCGAGCCTTCCTCCCGCCACGCGCCCGCGGCCCCTCTCGTTCAGCGCCCCTTCCACAACGGCTGACCGGGCCCCGGGCACGGGCCGCGACACCGGGCGCCCGTGCTTGTGCACCGGGGCAAGCGGGTCGCCGACGGCCGGTTCCGGCCGTCGGCGACCTGGACCAGCCCGAGGCCGATGTCGACCAAGCGCTCGTGATGCCTGTGCACCTGCTTCTCGACGCGCTCGCCCCCGCGTCCTGACGGTCCGCCCGGCGCCGGGCGGCGGGGGCGGGCCCGCAGGCGCCCTCGGCCGAGAGCGGGAGCGGGCACCCCTGAGGCGGTGACGCACCGCCAGTCACAGCAGCCACGAAATCCCGACCTTTGACGCCCGCGCGTGTTCCAGTGCGCGGGCGCGGTTCCCGTCGCAGACCACCAACTCAGCCGTGTCACCGACTACTGAAAGCTTTCGCGACTCTCGGGACGCTTTGTCTACTTTCGTGAAAATGGGCCGGCGAGAGAGGGGAACGAGACGACACGGCGCAGCGAATACAGCGAGGCGCAGGCCGCGGTGCGATTGCGTGCGTCAGTGGCAGTGTTCCGTTGGGCTCGGCACACCGGTGCCGTCCCGGCCTTTGACGCGACGGCGTGGCAGTGGTCCCGGGCGGCGGTGGAGGCGATGGACCCCGCCGCGCGTGGTTTGGAATCACATGGTCCGGCTCGGCTGGATCACCCCGGTTGAGCATCGGGAGGTGCGCTTCGGCCCAGTCGACGCGGCGCGGTGCAGGTGTCCTTGTTCCGCACCGCCGACGTCGACGCCCTGCCTGGACAGCACCCCGAGATCGACTACACGCGGCTGCGCGCCCTGCGCAAAGGGCAGCGCTCCCCGCTCGCCGCTCTGGGCGCCGCGGCGTCGCCCGCCGCCCCGGCCGCGGGCCCTTGTCCCCGAGGTCAGCGGCCGCTTTCGTGGGCGCTCCGCCGGACTCGGTGATGAGACTTCGCACGAGACCGCGCACAGGACTTCGCAGAAGACCTCGAAGAAGACCTTGGAGAAGACCTCGGTCAGGGCCCGGAGAGGGTGCGGTGGCGAGGATGGACAAGGGAGGAAAGACCGAGGAAAGGGTCACCTGGTAAGGGGGCCGGTCACCGACCTCTCACCTGGTGCGCCGACCGGACCGGCGCAGTTGGCGGGCGGCCGGCGGCCGCTTGATGGCGGAGCGGCGCGGCTACCGGGTGGTGCGCGGTGGTGTAGGTACACGGTCCTTCCCGCAGGCGGGGCGGGCGGGGCGGGGTCGGTGGGCCGGCTGCCCGCCGCGGTCCGCCCCGGCGGGCGCGGGCACGCCCGGGACGGTGGGCGCGGCGGGCGGGGCGTGCTCGGTCGCGCCACCGTCACGTGTGACGGGGCGGGATCGTTGGCGTGGGTATGAGACCTGTGCGAGGCAACCGTGCTGGTCGCAGTCCTCAACGCCTGGCTGTGACCAGCAATGTCACAACGGGCCTCAGCCCCAGGCCGCCGCGTCCATGGTCACCACGGCGGCGCCCGGCAGGACGACGTATACAAAGAGCAGCCGTTGCCGGATGCCGGCGTCCAGCGCCTCGATACGTTTTTGGAACGCGTCGATGATGGCCTCGTCACCAGAGATCAGCTCGTCACCCTGGTAGAGGCAGGGATTGTCGGCGGCTTCCAGGACCACGCCCACGGTCTTGCCCCGATACGTCCCGACCTTGTTGGTCACCCCGTTGACGAGTCCGGTGACCAGATCCTCCGCGGTCTTCCAGCCGCCGACCTTCAGGGTGTCGGCGACCACCGGGCAGGCGGCGTAGAAGGTTGTGTCGGTATGCCCGGCCGGCTCGGGGTGGTGGCCGTCGATCACGAAGTCGGGCTTGGCGGCGGTGCCCTCGACGGGCCAGGGCAGGATGTCCGTGTGTCCCGCGCGCCACAAGGCCTTGGCGACAATGAGTTCCAGGGCGGCGTTGTAGCAGGTGCCGTTCAGGGCGCTCGGCGGCCGGTAGCCCGGGTTCGCCATCAGCTTCTGGACGGTGGGGTTCTGCGCAGCGGGGGTGATCAGGTCGAGATTCAGTTGGATGAGGATGCCCTTGGCCTCGGTGGCCAAGGCGTCCGGGTTCAGCAGACTGGCGACCAGTTCCTCGCCCCGCGCGGCTATGGTGGCCCGCTGCTCGGTGGGCAGCTTCTTGACCATTTTGTTCTCGGGGCCGAGGGCGGCGTTGCCCTTCACGATGCCGTTGATCTCGTCGGTCCAGGGTCCGGGCCAGGCCGGTACCTCCGTCGCCATGACTCATCAGCTCCATTCACTGTCGATGGATACGCGGGGACCCTGGTCAGGAGCCCGGCATGCCCGTCGACACCCCCCGGTGCGCGGCACGCCCGTAGCGGTTCGATCCGCAGGGCAGCTCATCGTGCGATGTGGTGCGATGTGGTGCGATGTAGCGCGGATCACCAACCGTACGGACGCGTGTCGGCTTGGAGGAGACATCCGGCCGGGAATGGCCGAAGGTGGCCCTTTGGCGGAAACGGCCCGGCGCACACTGACCGCCACACGCCGGAGGCGGAGCGCGGGCGCGACCCGGGGCGCTTCTGGTGCCGGTTCGTCGGGCGGGGCGGATGCCCCGCGCCCCTGATCCGATCGGTCCTCTCCGGTATGGCAATCGGTGAACGCCTCTGGCACCGACGCCTGCGGCGTAGGCGCGGGGGTGTCGGCGGGTGAAGCACCCGCGCATCACGTAGACGGTCGCGGCCACGTCCAACGCCGCCAAGACCACGTCCACGGCCGGGCGGACGCCGGCCCAGACGGCGGCGGCCGCGGCCGGGGCGCGGCCCGGCAGCCCGTCCACGAGCGCAACGCCGACGGTGAGGTCCTGCTCGGCGGTGACGAGAGTGGCGATCGCGTCCATGCCCGCGGCGATCCGCGCGGCTCCGGCTCCCACGCCCGTGCCCAGCTCCGGCAGCCTGCCGCCGGGCTTGGACGCGGTGAGGGTGGCCAGCAGGGACCCGGTGCGCTTCTCGCACGAGAGCGTGAAGTGGAGTCGGCGGGCGTTGGTGAGGATTGCTTCCGGGGCGGCCGGGCGGAACAGCGGCGTGTCATCCATGGGGCGGCCACCGGGTGGGCGGCGGGTGCCCGGCCGCGAAGGTGAGGAGGTGGTTGGCGCCGGCCCGTTTCGGCATGCCCAGGTACTCCACGATCCCCTCACCGCCCAGGGCCCGGAGGACCACCCACTCGCCGGAGGTCGGGCAGGCGACCAGCGGAACCTCCTGATCACCGCGCAGCCGGGCCAGGACACCGGACAGCGGTCATCACCGGCTGAAGGGTGACATGGTCGGCCCTTGGGGCAGGATCACCCTCACCGGCTGCCGCTCGGCTGCCCCTGGGCGGATCGCACCGGCTTCACCCTCTTGGCAGCCCTTATTAATTCATATTTAATTGTGCGGGCCTCTTCGCGGGCCTCCGTATCGATCCTCCTGTTGAACGATGCCGCTCGGGAGCCGCAGGTGAACCCGTACCGCCCAGTCAACGATCGTTTCTCCGGCCGCTGTGTCGTCGTCACCGGGGCGGCTTCGGGTATCGGCGCCGCCACCGCGCACCGGCTGGCCGCCGAGGGAGCCGGCGTCGTGCTGGTCGACGTCGCGGACCGCTCGGGCGAGGAGACGGCCCAAGCCATTCGGGCCGCCGGCGGCAGGGCCGTCTACCAGCACGGAGACGTCTCCACCGACGCCGCCTGGGGTGGTGTCGTCGGGGCTGCCCACGAGCACTTCGGCCCCGTCGCGGGGCTCATCAGCAACGCGTACACGGTGCGCATGGGCGCCGCCCACACGATCGACCGGGCGGAGTGGGACCGTCAACTCTCCGTGAACCTCACGGGCGCCTTCCTGGGATTCCGGGCCTGCCTGGAGGACCTCCGCGCAACCGGGGGCAGTGCCGTCCTCGTCTCCTCCGTGCACGCCCTCGTGGGCATGCCGGGCCGTCCCGCCTACGCGGCGGCCAAGGCGGCCCTGACCGGACTGGCGCGGCAGTTGGCGGTCGAGTACGGAGCCGATGTGCGCGTGAACGCGGTGCTTCCGGGACCGGTCCTCACCCGCGCGTGGGACGGCATCCCCGAGGCGGACCGGCAGGCCAGCGCGGAGCAGACGGCGATGGGCAGGCTCGGGCGCCCCGAGGAGGTGGCCGGCGCCATCGCCTTTCTGCTGAGCGAGGACGCGTCCTTCGTCACCGGCGCCTCCCTCGTCGTCGACGGGGGGTGGAGCGTGCTGAAGACCTCCTCATAGGCCGTCGTGCGCAGGCCGGGCCCTTCCCCCCACTCACCGCAGGAGCATCCCCCTTGAAGATCACCCGCATCGAGACCTTCGCCGTTCCGCCCCGATGGCTGCTGTGCCGCGTCGAGACCGACGAGGGCATCGTCGGCTGGGGGGAACCGGTCGTCGAAGGCCGGGCCGCGACCGTGCGCACCGCCGTCCACGAACTGGCCGAGCTTCTCGTCGGGCGGGACCCGCTGCGCATCGAGGACCACTGGCAGGTGATGACCAAGGGGTCCTTCTACCGGGGCGGCCCTGTGCTGTCCAGCGCGGTCGCGGGACTCGACCAAGCCCTGTGGGACATCGCGGGCAAGACGTTCAACGCCCCCGTCCACGTGCTGCTCGGCGGCCCGGTTCGCGACCGTGTGCGCGCCTACACCTGGGTGGGCGGAGACGAGCCCACCGAGGTCGCCGACGCGATCGCGGCCCAGGTGGAGGCCGGCTTCACGGCTGTCAAGATGAACGCCTGCGGTCGGATGAACCGCCTGGCCACGGCGCGCGACATCGACGACGTCGTCGGCCGGTCCGCCGCGGCGCGCGAGGTACTCGGCCCGGACCGGGACTTCGCCGTCGACTTCCACGGGCGCTTCACGGTGGCCAACGCACGCAGGGTGCTGCCTCACCTGGCCCCCTTCAACCCCCTGTTCGCCGAGGAGGTCGTGCTGCCGGAGTACACCCACCTGCTGAAGGAACTGGTGGCCGGCACGCCGGTGCCCCTCGCCACCGGCGAGCGCCTGTACTCGCGCACCGACGTCCTGCCGGCCCTGCAAGCCGGTGTGGCCGTCCTCCAGCCGGACCTCTCCCATGCGGGGGGCATCTCCGAGGTCCGCCGCATCGCGGCGCTCGCCGAGACCTTCGACGTGCCCGTCGCACCCCACTGCCCGCTCGGCCCGGTCTCTCTCGCCGCGAGCCTCCAGATCGCCTTCAGCACCCCCAATTTCCTCATCCAGGAGCAGAGCATCGGCATCCACTACAACCAGGGGGCCGAAGTCCTCGACTACGTCGTCGACCACGAGGTGTTCCGCTTCCACGACGGGTGCTTCCTGCGCCCCACCGCACCCGGATTGGGCATAGACGTCGACGAGAAGGCCGTGCGCGCGGCCGCCGACCGCAGCCCCGACTGGCGGGGGCCGATCTGGCGGCACCCCGACGGCTCGTTCGCCGAGTGGTGACACCGGCGCCGCCGCCCCCGCCGAACGCCCCCGCCGCGACATCACCGGAGCCGACCCGTGGAACCCACCGACTTCACCAGCCGCCTGCGCCGTGACGGGCTCGCCGCGATCGTGCGCGGACGCTCGGCGGACGCCGCCCTGCGCACCGTGGTCGCGCTCGTCGAGGAAGGAGTCGGCCTCATCGAGATCTCCCTCAACACCGTCGACGCCTGCGACGTGATCGCCAAGGCCGTCCGCGAAGTGGGCGAGGACGCCTTCATCGGCGCCGGCACCGTCGTCACCCGAGGCGACCTGCTGCGCGCCCGGGACGCCGGCGCCGCGTGGATCGTCACCCCCACCACGGGGGACGCCGTCACCGCAGCGGTACAGCAGCGGCTGCCCGTGCTGGCCGGAGCACTGACCCCCACCGAGGCCGCGGCCGCCATGGCGGCGGGCGCCACCGCCGTGAAACTCTTCCCCGCGTCCCTGGGCGGCCACGCCTACCTCCGCGCCTTGAAAGACCCCTTCCCCACCATGCCCGTGGTGCCCGTCGGCGGCGTGGACGCCGACCTCGTACCCGGCTACTTCGCGGCCGGCGCCCTCGCCGTCGGAGTCGGCTCGCCGCTGGTCGGCGACGCCGCCCACGGCGGCGACCTGGAGTCGCTGCGCCACCGGGCCCGCCTCTTCCGATCGGTGTGCCGGCGGCCGGAGGCGGACGCGTGACCTCCCGAGCCGGCAGCGCCGCGCCTTCCCGGCGCCCGTCGGGCGCGGACGTCCTGACCTTCGGCGAGACGATGCTGTCCCTCCAGACCGACGGGCCGCTCGCCACCGGCGCTCCGGCCCGCACCGCGGTGGCCGGCGCGGAGTCGAACGTCGCCGTCGGGCTGGCCCGGCTGGGTCACCGCGTCTCCTGGGCCGGCCGCCTGGGCGCGGACGAACCGGCCCGGCTGATCCTGCGGACCCTGCGCGGCGAGGGCGTCGACGTGCGGCACGCCACCACCGACCCGGAGGCACCCACCGGGGCCCTGCTGCGCGAGCGCCTCGTGGCCGACGTCACCCGGGTGCATTACTGGCGCACGGGCTCCGCCGCCTCCCGCCAGCGACCCGAGCACCTCACCGCGGCGCTGACCGCGGGCGCCCGCGTCCTGCACGTCACCGGCATCACCTGCGCTCTCGGCCCCGGTCCGCTGGCCGCCGTGACCGCGGCGATCGAGCACGCGCGCGCACACGGCTGGACGGTGGTCCTGGACGTCAATCACCGGACGCGCCTGTGGAGCAAGGAGGACGCGGCACCCGTCCTGCGCCGGCTCCGCGGCGGCATCGACGTCCTGGTCGCCTCGGACGACGAACTTCCCCTGATCGCCGGGGACGACCGCACCGGCGAGGACGCCCGGGTGGCGCATCTGCTGGCCGCGGGGGTGGGTGAGGTGGTGGTCAAACGCGGAGCCGGGGGAGCCGATCTGTACCGCGCCGACGGCCATCACCTGCACCAGCCCGCCCACAGCGTCCCGGTCGTGGACACGGTCGGCGCCGGGGACGCGTTCTGCGCCGGATACCTCTCGGGGACGCTGGACGGTCTGGCGCCGGCCGACCGGCTGCGGCGGGCGAGCGCCACCGCCGCGTTCGCGGTCGCCTCCCGCGGCGACTGGGAGGGCCTGCCGCACCGCGACGAACTCGCCCTGCTGGACGGCCCGCCAGGCAGCGCCCTCCGTTGAGCCCGCCCACTCGGCGGATCCGGGGAGCCGGGGTGGGGCGCGCGGCTCCCGCCGGGGCGGACGGTCACGGGGTGAGCAGGGCGTTGCACTCCTGCTGGAGGGCGATGTCGTTCCACATCGGGTGGTGCGGGGCGGCGTTGGAGCACACCACCGCGCCCCAGGCTCCGGCTCGCGCGGACTCGGTCGCGGCGAGGCGGCAGAAGGCCGCGCCCACGGGGCCTTCCTCGAACGTGCCGTGCAGCGGGGTGTAGCCGATCCATCCCTCGCCGAAGACCAGGGGGACGCCCGCCCCGGCGGCCCAGTCCGCCGCGGCGGCGATCCAGGTGGTCAGTTTCTGCCGCATCGCCGAGCGGTGGACGGCGTGGCGGTCGTAGAG
Organism: Streptomyces capparidis; assembly: GCF_054782095.1. NCBI lineage: Bacteria > Bacillati > Actinomycetota > Actinomycetes > Kitasatosporales > Streptomycetaceae > Streptomyces > Streptomyces capparidis. The sequence continues at coordinate 61,977 of NZ_BAAGTD010000025.1, forward strand.
CCAGGCGTCCCAGCGTCCGGGGTGGCACCAGTCGTGGACGTAGACCTCGCGGCGGCCCACCACGGTGGCGTCCAGGCGCCAGTGGTTCTCGGCCGGCGGAGCCCAGTCCTCCAGGCGGGGCGCGCCCGGCCGCAGCAGCTCCCGCTCGGCTCGCTGCTGGGGAAAGGGCCGGGCAGGCGCGCGCAGGGCGAAGGCGTCCATCAGCTCGTCCAGCACGCCGTGGACGTAGGGGTGGAAGACGGCCACGTCGATGCCGCGGGGCACGCCGCGCAGGGACCCGACGGGGACCTGGGCGTAGTTGACGGTGACCATGTGCTCGGGGTGCCGCTCCCGGAACCGGGCGAGGCCCCGCTCCAGCCGGGGGCGCAGCGCGACGACGGTGTCTCCCCCGAGGCCCTCGGTGAGGAAGCCCGCCTGGACCTCGTTGTGCAGTTCGGTGAAGGCGACGCGGTCGTCCAGGCCGCCGTGGGCGGCGAGGAAGTCGATGAGGTCGGCCAGGGCGTCGGCCAGGGCCCACGGTCGCCACTCGGGGTCCACGGCCATCAGGGCGTCGAACCAGGCGCGGTCCTGGGCGAACGAGGAGGACTGCTGGTACTCCCAACTGGAGAGGATGACGAAGCAGTCGTGGCGGCGGGCGGCCTCGAACAGCTCCAGCAGGCGGGCGCGCGCGTCGATCTCGGTGGCGGCGCGCACGTCGTACCAGCGCACACGCTGCCCGTAGCCGCCGCCGAGCGGGCCCAGGCGCAGGCGGCTGGTGTCCAGGCCGGAGCCGAAGAGCAGGTAGGGCATCGCGCATACGCGGACGGTGTTGTACCCGCGTTCCACGGCCTCGGCGAAGGCCCGGTCCAGATCGGCGAAGGGTTCACCGGGGCCGGTACGGGTGTACCAGGAGAAGTCCCACAAGGTGATCTTCAGGGTGTCGGGGAGGTGGGCGGGCCGTGCGACGGGCATGGCGGGGAACCTCTCGTGACGGGGAGCGGCGCATACGGGTGGGGCGGTGGAGGGAGGTACGCGGCTCAGCTCTTGACGGCGCCGGCGGTGAGTCCCTCGAGGAGCTGCTTGCGCAGCAGGAAGAAGACCAGCAGGCTCGGGATCACGGCGAGGACGGCGCCGGCCAGGACCAGGTCGTACTGGCGGCCGGTGGCACCGAACAGCGCCTGGAGACCCAGCGGGAGGGTGTAGTCCCCCGGCTCGCTGACCACGATCAGCGGCCAGATCAGGCTGTTGTAGCTGGTCAGGAAGGACCAGACGCCCAGCGCGCCGAGTGCGGGGCGCAGCAGGGGCAGCACCACGCGCCGGAACAGGCCGAACTCGGTGCAGCCGTCGACCCGTGCGGCGTCGAGGAGGGCGTCGGGAACGGACTGCTCGACGAACTGGCGCATCATGAAGATGCCGAACGCGGGGGCCACCCAGGGCACGACCAGGGCGAAGTACGGCGTGGTCAGGTGGGCCTTGGCAACCATGATGAACAGCGGGACGACGATGACGGCGAACGGCACGGCCATCGAGCTGAACATGATGTTGAACAGGACGGTCTGCCCGCGGAAGCGGTACTTGGCGAAGGCGAAGCCTGCCAGCGAGCACAGCCCCACCGACGCGGCGGTCGAGATCAGCGCGACGGCGGTGCTGATCAGCATCCAGCTCCAGAACGGGTGGCCGTCGAGCAGTCCCCGGTAGTTCTCCAGCGTCGCGGGCACCGGCAGGGGCTGCGGCGGGTAGGAGAAGATCTCGCTGCGGGGCTTGAACGACGCCGACACAGCCCACAGCAGCGGCAGGGAGAAGACCGCCAGCAGGGCGATGAGGAACGCGTACAGCAGGGCGCGGCCCGCCAGTCGGCGGCGCGCCGGCCGCGGCGGCCGGGGCGGTGCCGCGGCGGTCGTGGCGGTGGCCGAGGTCATCGGCTGCTCCTCCCCACACCCAGGGCCCGTATGGCGAGCTGTCCCAGGACGAACACGGCGACGAAGAGCAGCACGCCGGCGGCCGCCGCGTAGCCCAGTTGCTGGCGCTGGAAGCCGGCGCGGAAGATGAACATGGTGACCGACAGGGTCGACTCGCCGGGTCCGCCCTGGGTCAGCAGGAAGGGCTCGTCGAAGATCTGCGCGGTGTTGACCAGGACGGTGACCGCGACGAAGGCGGTGACCGGCCGCAGGGCGGGGAGGGTGACGTCCAGGAAGCGGCGGACGGGCCCGGCGCCGTCGATGGCGGCCGCCTCGTACAGTTCCCTCGGTACGTTCTGTAGTCCCGCGAGGAAGAAGATCGTGAGGTAGCCGGTCCAGCGCCACAGCACCAGGATGACCACCGTCACCCGCGCCCAGGCCGGCTCGCCGAGCCAGTCGATGCCGCCGAAGCCGAACACTGCGCGCAGGGTGGCGTTGATCAGCCCGAATTCCCGATCGAAGATCAACCCGAAGACGAGGGTGATGACGATCGGGGAGATCACCACCGGCATGAAGTACGCCATGCGGAACAGGTCCCGGCCGCGCAGTCCGCGGGCGTTGAGGGCCTGCGCGATCAGCAGGGCGGCGGGGACGACGACGCACAGGGTGAACACCACGTACACGGCGGTGTTGCCGACGGAGGTCCAGAAGCTGTGGTCGGTGAGCAGGTCGCGGTAGTTGCGCAGCCCGACCCACCGGGGAGTGCCGAGCCCCGCCCACTCCGTGCAGCTCAGGTACAGGCCGATCAGGATCGGCACGAGCAGGAACAGTCCGTACAGCACGTAGAAGGGGGAGATGAACACGTACGGGGCGAGCTTCCGCTGATGGCGGCTCCACCAGGAGGGCTCGGCGGGACGGGTGCTCCTGCCGGTGCTCCGGCGGGGGCGGGCGGTGGTCCGCACGCGGGTGGACGCCGAATCGGTCATCGCTTCACCTGCTGTCGGTAGGCCCGGATGCCGGCCTTGATCGCCTCGGCGGCGGAGGTCTTCCCCTGGAGGGCCCGCAGTACCGGGCCGCCCAGGACGTCGGTCAGCACCTGCATGCCCGGCGCCTGGTAGAAGAGCGGCAGGTCGTCGGCGGCTGCGCCGTACACGTCGAAGACGCGTTGGCCGCCGAGGTAGTCGTCGGTGGTGCCGAGCAGTTCGGCATCCTCGTAGAGTTCCTTGAGGGTGGGCAGGAAGCCGCCCGAGCGGTAGCGCAGCATCTGGCCCTCACGGGTGAGGTAGACGCGGCGCAGCAGTTCGAGTGAGGCTTGTGTGTGCGGCTTGTCCTTGAGGACGCAGAACGCGGTGCCTCCGAGGGTGGAGGCCAGGTGGCCGCCACCGGGGAACCGCGGCAGCGTCCTGATACGCCATCTGCCCTTCTGGTCGGGCACGTTGGCCTGTAGACCGTAGACGTTGTACCAGTTGGGCATGACGGTGGCGGCCAGCCGCCCCGTCTTCAGCGCCGCGGCGCAGGCGCTGCCGTAGGGGTCGGGCAGCGACATCAGGAAGCCCGTGCGGACGCCGCGCACCATGAACTCCAGCACCTCGACGGCCTCGGGCGAGTCCAGGGTGAGGTTGCCGGCGCCGTCGAAGGCACCGCCGCCGCGCTGGAGGAGGAACTGTAGGAAGCCGTTCACGATGGAGCCGTTGTCGCCGGTGGCGACCATGCCCAGGCTGACGCGGTGCTTGTCGTGCAGGCGCTCACCGATGCGCGCCAGCTCCTGCCACGTCTCGACGTCCTCCGGGATCCCGTGCTCGGCGAAGACGTCCTGGCGGTAGTACAGGACGCTGATGGAGTTGTCCGAGTCCAGCCCGTAGGGGATCTTGTCGACCGAGTACGGGGCGAGTTTGAGCATCTGGTCGCCGAAGGGCTCGACGGTCTCGCTCAGGTCGACGAACAGGTTCTCGGCGATCCGGGAACCCATGACGCGGGGGAACTGGTCGATGATGATGCCCACGAGGTCGGGTGTGTTCCCGTCGGCGACCGCCTGCGCCATCATGCGGGTGACGAGGTCGCCTCCGGCCGCGTTGGTGAACCGCATGCGGTAGTCGAACCGGGAGCCGCGCATCAGCGTCCTGTCGCCGACGGCGCTCCGGAAGGTCTTGATGTAGCCGGGGTCGTGGGTCCACATCGAGATCCGCACGGGCCCTTCGGTGACCGGCCGGGAGGAGCCGGAGCCGCATGCGGCCAGTGCCGGCGCGGCGAGCAGGCCCAGCCCCGCGCCCGCCGCGCTCCGCAGGGCCGACCGGCGGCTCGGATCACTCATCGCCTGCTCCCGCGGTGACCGTCAGGCGGATCCGTCGCACCGGGACGAGTTCCGCGCCGTCCAGCGAGGCACGCTCGCGGGCGGCCGTGTGTCCCGCGCGCACCGACGGGTCGACGTACACCTTGCTGTCCGGGGGGAGCGGCAGGACCCGGATCTCGACGCCGTGCTCGGCCACCGCGTCGGCGAACCGGCGCAGCCCGATCTCCCAGTCGGGCCCGTACCAGAAGTGGTCCGCCACCAGCTCACCGTTGATGTAGGCCCGCGCCACGTCACCCGTGTAGGACAGTCGCAGCAGCACTTCCCCGTCGGCGTGGAACGCCTCCGGCGGAATGGTGATCCGGTAGATCGCCGCTCCGTCGAAGTCTGCGTCCCGTGGCGCGGAGGCCCGGTCGTGGGAGCCGCCGGTACGCGCCGGCGGCACGACGGCCTCGGCCCGGACGCACTCGACCGCGCAGCCCGGCGGGCCGGCGGCCGGGGCGGCGACGGGGCCGGGGGTGAGCGTCCACCGGGTGAAGCGCCCTTCGGCGCGCGGAGGGGACAGGCCCGGCCCGGCGAGCAGGCCGGCGCCGCCCGCGTCGCCGGGAGGCAGCAGCACCGACAGGTCCACCTGGTCCCGGGCGGTGTGGATCCGCAGCTCACCGCCGTCGACCAGCACTGGTTCCTCGCACAGCACGAGCCGGTCGGTGCCGCCGATGCTCACCCGCTGGGCCCGCAACGCCTGCTCCTCGGACAGCACCAGCACGTGCACCGGCCCCTGTGGGCCGGTCACCGCCACCATGGCGTGGGAGCCGGGCTCGGGCACGCTCACCACGACCGGGCCCGCGTCCTGCTCCGCCGCCGTGTGCACCGATCCGGGCACCTCGCAGCCGACCGGCAGAGCGAACTGCGGGGCGATGCCGGCGGTCGCCGCGAACACCGCGACCGGCGTCCCGTCGAGGTCCAGCCGGGTCACCGGCTGCGCGCTCGCCCACTCGAGCCGCACCCCGCGGCCGACGTCGTAGCCGAGCGGCCAGGCGAAGTGCGCTCCGGCGGGGACGGTCACCTCCCGGGTCGGCAAGGTGACCGTCCGCCCGTCCAGGTGCACCCGGAAGCGCACACCGTCGTGGTCGGGCAGCCTCTCGTGCGGCTGGTGGTTGTTGACGAACAGGAACCCCTGGCCGCGGTTCGCGCGTATCGACCAGCGCAGCGACGTGCGGTCGTCGAGTCCCGCCGGACCGTTGTCGGGCAGGTGCGGCGGCATGTCCGCCAGCTCCGCACCGCTGTCCCGGATCAGCAGGTGCTGTAGTCGCAGGGCGTGGAAGGAGGGCCTTACCTGCCCGTACTCGCCCAACGGCGCCTGGAAGTCGTAGGTGACGACCGGGAGGTCGTTGGGGTAGCCGGTGTCGTGCGACTCCTGGTTGGCCACGCCGTCACCGAGGCGCTGGGAGCAGCCGTGGTACAGGTAGTAGCCCTGCCACACCGAGCCGCTGCCGAGCTTGGTCAGGGCGAGCGACGAGACATCGGCGGCGGGCACGAGGGGGCGCCGGTGGTAGGCGATCGCCATGCCGCCGCCCAGCTCGCAGGTCGCGTACGGGTAGCGGCGGTCGTCCGGTCCTGTGCCGGCCGGGGCAGAGGGCCGCAGGTCCGCGCCGATCGCGTGATCGTCGCGGATCGGGGTGAAGAAGTAGTGGCGCCGCATCTCGCGGGCCCAGCCCTCGTGGGCGTCCTCCCAGAACGCCTCCGGGTAGCCGCCGTACAGCGGCAGCAGCACGTCGGCGGGGAGGTCGGCCGCGCCCCAGCCCGTCGCCGTCCACAGCGGTGCCCGGATCCCGACCCGCTCGGCCACGGCACGCAGGGTGCGCAGGTGGTCCGGCTGGTCGTAGAGCTCGTTCTCCACCTGGACGGCCACGATCGGCCCGCCGTCGTCGTGGCCCAGCCCGCGCAGTTCGCGGGAGATGCGCGTGTAGTACGGCTCGACGAGCGCCAGATAGGCCGGGTCGTCGGTGCGCGGGGTGCAGTCGGTCCGCATCAGCCAGTCCGGGAAGCCGCCGTTGCGGCATTCGCCGTGCGACCACGGGCCGATCCTGACCGCCACGCACAGCCCGAGCTCACCGCACAGCTCGACGAAGCGCCTGATGTCCAGATCGCCGTCGAAACGCAGTGTGCCGCGTTCCGCCTCGTGCTGGTTCCAGAACAGGTAGGTGGCCAGGAGGTCGATCCCGCCGGCGCGGATCTTCAGCAGCTCCTCGCGCCATTCAGCCGCCGGGTAGCGGCTGAAGTGGAACTCCCCCATGACCGGCAGCCAGGGCTCGGTGCCCCGCTGGAGCCTGCGGCTGTCGACCTCCAAGGCGTCGGGGGTACCCGCACGGCTGCCCATCGGCAGGTGCCCCTTGAGGGGAGCGGGGAGGTCTTGGGTGTGCAGCGTCAGCATGACAGGCGGCTCCTGCGTGACCGGCTCGCAAAGTGGGTTCATCGTCCGGGCGCCCCCACCCCCTGTCAAGATGAATTCATAAATAATGATGAGCGCTGGACTGTCCGGTCGTGGCACGAGAAGCTGGGTGACGCTCGGCCCTCGGCCAGGTCAGCGCCCCCGCCAGCCCTTCACATCGAGGAGAACCACATGGCGCCCTACTCCGACCGCGGTGTGCACGGACAGGTCGTGCACAAACTGGGTGCGCGCATCGTGGGAAGAGGGATCGCCGAGGGGGAAATCCTGGACATCGGCGCCCTCGGGGCCGAACTGGACGTGAGTCTGACCGTCATGCGCGAGGCGCTCAAGGTACTGGCCGGCAAGGGGCTGATCGACGCCCGCCAGAAGCGGGGCACCTTCGTCCGGGAACGCGCCCACTGGAATCTGCTCGACGCCGACGTGATCCGCTGGCGCATGGAGACGGGCGACGCCCCCCAGGTGCTGCGCGACCTCGCCGACGTACGCTCCATCGTCGAACCCGCCGCGGCGCGCCGGGCCGCGTTGCACCGTACCGACGCCGATCTGTCCGCGCTCGAGGCCGCGCTCGAGGACATGGGGCAGGCGAAGGCGGACTCCGCGGCCGCCGCCGAGGCCGACGCGGCGTTCCACCGCGCGCTCCTCGCCGCCACCGGCAACGAGATGCTCCAGAGGATGGACCTGCTGCTGGAGCCCAGCCTGCGGGAACGCGACCGCATGGTCCACGCCCACGGCGACGCCGACGACCCCGTCCCCAGCCACCGCGCGGTACTCGACGCCGTCCGCGACCAAGACCCCGTCCGCGCCGAGCAGGCCATGGTGAACCTGCTGGCGAAGGCTGCCGCAGACCTCGACCACCTCGCACGCGCATCGGATGCCGCACCGCGCCCTTGAGACACGGGCGTCGGCGCCGACAGGGCGTACCGCACGCGGATCGCGGTGGCCGAGCAGTGGTTTGGCGCTGCGCTGGTCGTGGTGGGGCGGGTCGAGGCCGGGGGTGGGCGGCCGAGCCGGAGTCGCCGTCCGGCCCGCGTCGGGGTCGCACGCGGCCCCGGCCCGGGGGTCGTGCGGTCCGCCGGGGCCCGGCGCCACGGCCCTCGGGCCCCGTTCGCTGTGCCGGCCGAGCCGGGCACGCATCCCGGTCGCCACATCCTCGTCATGGAGATGGCCACCCGCGGCCGTGGGGGCGCCAGGGCCGCACCGCCGGGGGCGGGCGGTGGTGAGGCCGCGGCCGTGGCCCGGCCGCCACGACGAGCAGCGGGACGGCCGGCCCCTGCCTACCCGGCCGGGTCCGAAGGTGGTCAGCAGGTGGTCCCGGCGGTCTTCCACGTCGCGGTGGGTCCGCGCAGGCGGGGGGGCGGCGGCCTCAGGGCGCCCGCCCGCGGCTGCCGTCCCGGGGGGCTCCTCACCCCACAGGTGCCGCGCGTTTGGCGTAGCCGGCGACCGGGGCCGTCTCCAGCCGTTCCACCCCTTCCAGTGCGCCCAGGCGTTCGGTGAGGAACTCGTAGAAGGTGTCCGTGTTCCGGCAGATCGCGATGGCCAGCAGGTTGCGTTCGCCGGTCGTCGCCCCGACGTACGCCGTCTCCGGCTGCGCGGCCAGGTCCCGTGCCGTGGACGCGAGCCGCGCCGGGCTGACGTACAGCCACAGCAGGCACTGCACGTGGTAGCCGAGCAGCCCCGGATCCACCTCGACGTCGAACCGCAGCAGCCCGTGGTGGCGCAGTTCCGCCAGGCGGCGGCGCACGGCCGACTCCGACCAGCCGACCTCCCTGGCGATGACCGGGTACGCGGTGCGCCCGTCGGCGGCGAGCACGGGCAGCAGGCGGCCGTCGAGGTCGCTCATCCGCAGCGGGTCCGGCCGCGGGTCCCGCGGGGGGCGCAGCGCCGCGGCCTCGTCCGGGGCGAGCGCGGAGGTCCTGCCGACCCATCGGCGGCCCATCAGGTGGCGCAGTACCCGTTGCGCGTCCACTTCGATGACCCCCGGGTGGCGGCCCAGCCCGTCCAGCGGCACCGGCCCGCCGTCCGCGACACGGAACAGGCACACGACCGCGGCGCCGCTCGACAGCACCGTCACCCACGCGGTGTCGGAGCGCCTGGCCAGCGCCCCGGCGACTGCGGCGGCCGCGCCCGGCCGGACGCGCACTCGCACCAGCCACTCGGCGTGTCCCGTGCGGCGAACGTCGGTGACGGCGGTGACCCGGACCGCGCCCGCGGCGCGCAGCCGCCCGAAGCGGCGGGCCACGGTGCGGTCGGAGACGCCGAGAACCTCGGCGATCGTGCTGAACGGGGCGCGCCCGTCGAGGTGCAGGGCGTGCAGCAGTCGCAGGTCGAGTGTGTCCAGGCTGACCGATTCCACCAGGGCAGCGTAGAGGGATGTCGGATAGCGGCGTTCGCGGGCCGGTTGTGGGACCGCGGCTGGGCGGTCGGCGCACACTCCCGCCATGACAGGCGACATTCACGGCTTCCACCACACCGGACTGCTGACCCGTGACCTCGACACCCTCGAACGGGTCTACACCGCGCTCGGTTTCACCCTGAGTCCTCGCTCACGGCATCTGCTCGGCGAGCGGCCCGGCCGGGCGCCGGTGGCCGGCTGCACCGCCAACCGGTGCGCGGTTTTCGGCGGGTCCTACATCGAACTGCTCGGCATCGTGGACGAGGCGGCGCCCGACCCGTGGCACACCAGGGCGATGGCCGACGAGTACGGGGGGTTCCGGCTGCTCAACCTCGACACCGACGACGCGGGCGCCGCCGACCTGCGGCTGACCCGGGCGGGGCTGCGCACCTCCGGCGTCCTCGACCTGGCGCGCGACGTCGCCACCGACGAGGGGACCCGCACGGTGCGGGCCCGTGCCGTGCACCTGGATCCGCGCTCCACCCCCGAGGGGTACGTGGGGATCGCCCAGCACCTCACCCGCGGCCACGTCCACCAACCGCGCTACCTGCACCACCCGAACGGTGCCCGCGGTCTCGGGGGTGTGCTGATCGTGGCGGAGGACTCCCGATTCGCCGCGGTCACCGACCGTTACGCCCTGCTGCTCCGCACAGCGCCGCGAGAGCGCGGCCCGCTCACCGTGCTGGAGTTCGCGGCAGGGCAGGTCGAGGTCGTCCGCGCCTCGGACGCCGACGAGGTGCTGCCCGGCGAACCCGCACCCGCCGCCTCGTACCTGGCCGCCATGACGATCCTGGTCGGCGACGTCGGCGCCGCTCGCAGGGTCGTCGACAGCGGCGGCACCGCCACCCGGACAGTGGGGGGTGGCTTCTTCGTCTCCGCCCGTGACGCCCACGGCGCCGGCCTGTTCTTCACCACCCCCTGACCGCCCCGCCCCTCCACAGGACAGCCATGTTCGGAACACTTCTGCTGCTGATCTGCCCCTCGCTGGGCTTCCGCCTGCTGGGCGCGCTGGGCGTGCGGCGGTTCGCCGACCGGCGCGCCGCCGCGGCCCACGGCCTGGCGTTCATGCTGGTGGCCACCGCCACCGCGCACTTCGTCCCCGACACTGTCACGGTGATGCCCAGTCACGACGACCTGGTGGCCATGGTCCCGCCGTTCGTACCGTTCCCCAGGCTGATGGTCTACGCGACCGGTGTGCTGGAGCTGGCCGGAGCCGCCGGACTCGTCGCGTCGGCGACGCGCCCGGCGGCCGGGGTCGGCCTCGCGGTGCTGTTCGTGCTGCTGCTCCCCGCCAACGTCCATGCCGCCGTCGAGGACGTACCGCTGAACGGCGACCCGGCGACGCCACTGTGGTTCAGAGTCCCGGAACAGGCCCTCTTCGTCGCGCTCGCGCTGTGGACGGCCCGAGGTGCAGGTGCCACCGCCTGCGGCGGTGACGGTGCCGGCCTCGCAGGGCCGGCGGAACGGCGTGATGCCGAGGTCGCCGGAGGCTCCGGCGAGCAGAGGCGTCGAAGGTCCCGGTGAAGAGCGCGGTCCCACTGGTGAAGCCGGACATGACGGTTCCTTGTGCAGTGGCCGGTGCGGTCCGTGTGCCCGGTCGCTTCGGGTGGCTGCGGCTTGCTGTCCCGGCCCGTCGGCTGCTCGCCGTCCGGTTCCCCCGCTGAGCGGGGATCGTCTCCCACGCGGCCTGGCCGGCCTGCTGCACCTGGTCGGTGTACTCCACCCGAGCTCCCCGGCCGCCCCGATCGCTCGCTGCCGCCGCTCGGCTTCGGTCAGCTCCCGGGCGGCGGTGTTCACCGCCTGGGGGAGGTGGGCCGAGCCGACTCGGGTGGCGAGGTACTTCAGCCCGCTTCAGTCAACAGCTTGATCGATGACGTCGTGGAGGTACTGCATGGCGAGCTTCTCGGCGTGGTGGCGTCGTTCAACGATCCCTTCGCCGGCGTCGGTCCATCGGCGGTAGAGATCGACGGTGGCGAGGAGCGCCCGTCCGGCTGCGTGGCGGTCGTAGCCGCACAGCGTTGCCTGGAGGTCGCGCGCCTCTTCGGGCGCGATGGTCTCCAGGTGGCGTACACCGCGGGGGATCGCGCCCACCCGGCGGGCGGCCAGGGGGCCGAGCACGGTCTCGCGCAGGTAGGTGAGGAAGCTGATGGTTTCGAACAGTTCCCCTCGGCCGAGCTTCGTGGCGCCGTAGTGCACCCAGATCCAGAACCGGTCCTCGATCCACTGGAGGTCGAGCGCCGCATCGACCGGCGGCCGCTGGGCGAGGGCCCCGGCCAGGAGACCGTCGCGGTCCCACAGGATCTGCGGGTCCTCGGTCCGCTCGGCGAAGTCGCGGGTCCGGACGAACTTGAAGTCGACGTGCAGGAGAGGCGGCCCGACGAGCGTGATGATCAGGCGCGGCTCGCCGACATGCTCTCCGGTGAATCCGGCCACCAGGGACGTCCAGGAGCCGATCAGCCCCAGCCGCTCCCGCATGACTTCGTCGTACGCCTGGTCGTCGATGACCAGGATCAGGTCGACGTCGGAGTAGACATCGGGGCGGCCATCCGCGATCGAGCCGGTGATCGCCACGCCGGCCACGCGCGCATCCTGCCGGATCCGAGGAAGCGCCTCGCTGAGGAACCGGCTGTGCAAGGAGGGGGCGTCCATCTGCTTTCCTTCCGGTCGGAGCAAAGCAGATCAACGTAGCACCCGGCCGGGCGGGAATCGCAACCCGAATTCCTCACACACGATCATTCGCGCGAGCAGATCGACGACCGGCCGCCGAACCCCGCCTGGCCCCCGATGGTCGTGCAATGAGGAGGCGCCGTCGCGGTTGGTGTAGTGCCGGAACACGCGGCGACCGTCAGATCGCCGAGGACGGCGGCGCGGTGGCGGCCGTTGCGGCCCCAGGGGGGAAGGCGGGCGGAAGACGAGGTCCAGGGCGAGCAGGGGGCGGTGTATCTCGCCGGGCGGCCGCCCCAGCACCGTCGCCCACCACCGCACCCGCAGACAGCCCGAGCGCGGGCAGACCGAGGCCCACCCACACCCCCGGCGGCACGCCCGCCTCCGCCTGCGCCACCCCCAGCGGGGCGCCCACCAGGCGGTGGCCGCCGCCGACCATCACCCCCTGGAAGCAGTCTGGAACAGTCCCGGGCCGCGGCTACCCGGTGTGACAAACGCGGCTACGTCTTCCTCGGCACCGTCACCGTCGCGGCCGTCGTCGTCCGGCTCCGCTCGTGACCAGCCAGGGCCTCTACCGTGCGGCGACAGCCTCGATCTCCAGCAGCCACGCCTCGTCGTAGATGCCTGTGATGATGACTGTCAGAGCCGGAGCGTGATCTCCGAGCACCTCACGCCGGATGGCGGAGTTTTCCTCCCGGTACGCCCTGTCCGACAGGAAGGTAGTCACCTTGACCAGGTCGGACAGCCCCATCCCGTGATGGGCCAGGGCTGCGGCCAGGTTGGCCCACGCCTGACGGCACTGGGCGGCGAATCCCTCTGGGAGGGTGCCGTCCGAAGCCACCGGAATCTGCCCGGAGACGTGGACCAGGCGTGCAGGAGGGGCGATCTCGTACGAGTGACGGTAACCGCCGCCATCGGGGACTATCGGGCCAGGAGTGGTCATCCACGGATCGTTACAGCGCCGCCGATCCACAGCAACCGAGATACCACCTGGCATCCGCGCCACATCAGCCGACCCTCTTGATCGCCCGGACAGGCTCTAACCGTTGAAGATGATGTTCTGGTTGATGTTGATATTGAAGATGATGGGGCGGCCCTCCGGGACGAGTGTCACCCCGGCGTCCGCCGAGACGAGGTCCGGGCCCGGCGCTGCCAGGGCTGCTGATGTGGGCAGAAGCGTCGCAGCCGCGGCAGCAAGGCTCACGGTCAGCAGCACAAAGGCACGTCGCATACGGGAAGCCCTTCTCGTCGTGTCAAGTTCAGGCCGAGGCTCCGGCTTCCCTGAATGGTGATGTCGCTATCGCTGCGCGGACAGGGAGTGAAAAGCAGCGCGTGAAGTGCGCCGTCCGCTCATCAGGCGGCGTTCACGACCGCCAGGTGACCTGGAGACCATCCGCCAGGTCACGTGCCGGTCATGGCTTCAGGGCATCGTGCTCATCAGCCGCGCCCGCTGGACGTCCCGGCCCCGGCCGCGGCACCGGAGCCGACCACCGGGTCGGCGGCCGCACCACCACTCCGGTCACCTACCCGTCAGCCTCCCGGCCCGACCCCACCGGCACCACCGAAACAGTGAACGCCACCGCCCGCCGCGCCTCTTCGCGCCCCCACCAGGCCGCGCCCGGCTTCTTCCCGGCCGGGCCGCCCCGGCCCCGCGCGGGGCCACCCAGTCGGCCAGCGCAGCGATCAGCCGTGCGTGGCAGCGTCGGCGGGCGGGCAGACACGACAACCGCCGACACCTGACCTGCGGCACCCCCGGGGGGTGCCGGGCGGGCCGCCGTGCGAGGGGCCGCAGGGGCGGCCGGTCACCCGGTGGCAGGGGTTCCAGAACGTCCTGCGTTGGCGTGTCGGCGATGGCCGTTCCCTTCTTGCGGTGCTTCTCGGGCAGACGCAGCGTCTTCAGGTGCATCTGCCGGGCACGCAGGCACGTGCCGATGTCGTCGGGGAGCACTCGGGCGCCGGTGTCGGGGTGGAGATTGTCCAGGTCGGCGGCGCAGCGCAGGATGGCGAGGTCGGTGTCGTCGCTGCGGTCGTCGGTGTCGATCCACGCTTCCGGGGTAACGCCTTGGCGCATCTGGACCTGCTGGGCGGGGGTGATGTCCTTCAGGGTTCGATCGAGGTAGCGGATGGCGGTGGTGGCTCGCTTGGCGAGTTCGCCTTGGCCGTGCTTTTGGCGGTCCAGTTCGTCCAGCACGCGCAGACTGCTGGCCACGGGCGAGGCCGTGGAGCTGTGCCGCTCCCACGTCGCCGCGAAGCCGTCGGTGCTTCCCCGGCTGCGCGCCGTGCTGACCGTGCGGGCGAACATCCCGACGATCCGGGCCGTGAGCAGCAGGCGCAAGAGATCCGCCGCTGGCTCATGACGAATGCCGCTCAGTCGGAGGCGTAATTCGGGCTCGCCCGGGCCGCGACCGGTCCCCCTGCCCCCGCGAGCCGGTCTCGCCGAGTGCCACGACGTTCCTCCGTCCACCGCGCTCTCCTGGTGGACACCCCGCGGCGGGTGCCGGTCCCGGAGCGGGCACGGCCGGCGAGAAGGAGCTGGCAGGCCCATTCGCGGACTGGGTCTGCCAGCTTCGCCGACGCCCCCCCGTTCGACGACTTCATGCGGGAGCTCAGGCGACTCCACGATGAGACGACCGGCAGCCACGTGTGCTGTTCGGGGGACGAGGCCCCCGGCCACAGCGGTCCCGGCCCGTCCGGGCCCACTCGCCCGGACGGGCGGGCCGGGTGTTCAGCGGGAGACCTCGATCCAGACCAAGCGGTGGTCGGAGCTGGGGAAGGGGTAGGCGCCGGTGAGGCGGGAGAGCGGGTCGGTGGAGACCGGCCAGAAGACACCGCCGCCGCGTGCGCGCAGGGTACGGGACGGCAGGACGTAGTCCACCCGCAGGTTCCCCGGCGCCGGAGTGTCCGCGAAGTCCGCCGTGTCCTGCGCCGGGTCGCCCCGGTGCGCGGCGTTGGCGCCGCCCTGCGCGGCCGCCGCCTCCGCGGCCCCGGGGCTCGTCGGGACGGTCCGCGCGTTGATCCACCGGTGGTCGAGGAGCTGCTTGGCCGCGCCCGCCACGCTGTCCCCGTCGTTCGGGTCGGCGTTGAGGTCGCCTGCGATGACGAACGAGGAGCCGGGGCGCAGCCCGCCGCGCCGGCCGGCGTCGTCGTGGATGTACCAGCCGCTCCCCGGGCGCACGTAGTCCGCCCAGAACCGGATCTCGTCGTGGTTGCGCCGCCCGTTGCGGTCCTCGGCGCCGTCGAAGGTGGGCGGGGTGGGGTGGCTGACCAGGAAGTGGACAGTGCGCCGCCCAATCCGGACGGGCAGGTCCCAGTGGCTCTTGGAGGACAGGCGGAACGCGGCCAGCTCCTCCTTCGAGTACCAGTCGGCGGGCGCGGGCGTGGCCGGGTCGTCGGGGAGCAGCGCGCCCGGCATGTCCTTCCACAGGAACCGCTGGAAGGTGCGGACGCCGTCGGTGTCGATGGGGAAGCGGGAGTAGACGACCATGCCGTACTGCCCGGGGAAGGCGCCGAAGCCGAGCGCGTCCTCCCCGTAGCCGGCCTCGCCCGGGGTGGTGACGACCCGTCCGTTGTTGTCCAGGTCCAGGCCGGAGGCGACCCCGGTGTTGCTGGGCGCGATGTACCGGTACGGGTACCGCACCGGCCTCGCGCCGTTCTGGCCGACGGACAGGTAGTTCTCCTGGAACAGCCGCGCCGCCTCCGGGTCGTGGTCGAACTCGTTGACGAGCAGCACATCGGGACTGGCCCGCTGGATGATCTCGGCGACGGTCCGCGCCTGCGCGTTGTCGCGCGTGGACAGGTCGGCGCGCAGCGCCCCGGCCGTGCCGCGGTTGAGCGAGGCGTTGAACGTGGCGAACCGCACGGTCCCGTGGTCGGCCGTGGTCGCGGAGGGCGGCGCTGGGGCGGCCGAGACGGGCGCCGCGGCGAGCGAGGCGAGCGCCGCCACGGTGAGGGCCGCCGCGCCGGTGGCAGCCGCGCGTCTGCGAAGACGTTGCCGGTTCATCGTCGTCTCCTTAACCCGCCCGGCCCTGCCGGACAAGTGATCGATCCTGGCGGAGCAGCATAGGGGCGAGGGGGGTCGCGGCGGGCAACCGGCAGGTGAACTTCAGCGGGATCCGGTGCCGCGTCCCGGTGGGGGTCGCGCGGCTCGGGGACCGGGGTGAACGACGGTGAGCCGGCTCGGGCGCCAGGTGCCGTTCCTGCCCGGGGTGACGAAACCGGTGAGGCGGACGGTGCGGCCCTCCAGGGGCCGGTCAGTGTCCCACACCGCGGCGCCTGGTCCGCGGGCCGCCCCGCGGTGTACGAGCCCAGGGGGGCGGCGTGGGCGGCTCGGTTGGTGTGCACCGGTGCGGTAGTGGGGCGGGAGAGCTCACCGCGGTTTGTCGCGGCCCGGGGTGGGGATGGGCGTGGGTTGGCGGCTGCGGACGATGACGACGACGATGCATGGCAGCCGCCAGCACGGCGCCCTGGTATCGGGTGCCGGACCAGGGCAGCAGGCGGGCCACGGCGGCGTCGACGTCCTGGCCGGGGCGGGTGCAGGGTGGTGAGGTCCGCAGTACACCGGCCGGTCCCGCGTTCGGTGGACGCAGTGCTTGGTGACCGCCTGGTCGACGATGCGTGCGTCCAGGCCCGGCTCGGTGGGTCGGCCCCGGCGGCCGGGCGAGGTGGCGGCTGGCCTCGGCGAGCAGGTGGCTGCGGGTGAAGCCCTCGCGCACCGCAAAGGCGGTCGCGGCCATGTGACCTGTGGGCGAGCGGGCCTGCTTTCTTGCGTCTCGAAAGGCCCGTACTCCGGCGCTACCGCCGTCCTCGGCCGGCCGCCGTCGGCTGCGCGGTCGCGCTATGCGCCGTATCCGCCGTCGATCCTCAACACTGCGCCGGTGACGTAGGAGGCCTGCGGGCTGGCGAGGAAGACAACGCCTGCGGCGATCTCCTCCGGCCTGCCGTACCGCCCGATCGCCGTTGTCGGAAGGAACATGGCTGCGGCCGGGCCGTCGGCGGGGTTTCCTTCGGTGTCGACGAACCCGGGTTGGATGACGTTGACCGTGATGCCCCGGTGTGCCAGATCGCGGGCTGCGCCCCGGCTGAAGCCCTCGAGGGCCGACTTCGTTCCCGTGTAATACGCCATCCCGGGGAAACCCGCCCGCGTTCCCACACCCGAGCTGATATTGATGATCCGCCCGCCCTCAGGCAGCAGCGGGAACGCCGCCCGGATCCCGGCCACCACACTGGTGTAGTTCACGGCGAGCTGCCGCTCGAGGGCGGCCTCGTCGACGAGCTCGCTGTCGACGAGGCCGCCACCACCCGCGGCCGCGTTGTTGACCAGAATGTCCAGCTTCCCGAACTGCTCGACCACGCGGTGGATCAGGCCCACCGCCTGCGTCGCATCCGCCTGGTCGGCCCGGAAGGCCGCCGCGCGCACCCCCTTTGCCTCCAGCTCGGCGACCACGGCCTTGGCCCGATCCGCCGAGGACGAGTAGCTGATCGCGACGTCGGCTCCCTCGTCGGCCAGCGCCAGCGCCGACGCCGCCCCTATCCCCCGCGATCCGCCGGTCACGATCGCCACCTTGTTGTCCAGCTTTCCCATGTGCTTCCCACTTCCCTCAGTGCGACGTGCGACGGAGTTCTTGACCGCACGGTCCACCATAAAGATGGTGGACCGTGCGGTCAAGAATCCGTATCCTGGTTCGCATGGCACGTCCGCGAGCGTTCGACGAGAAGCAGGTGCTGGACGCCGTCCGGGAGCAGTTCTGGGACGCCGGTTACGCCGCGACCTCACTGGAAGACCTGATGCGGGTCAGCAGGCTGGGCAAAGGCAGCCTCTATGCAGCGTTCGGCGACAAGCGTCAGCTCTTCCTCCGGGCACTGCACAGCTACACCGACGACATGCAGGGCTATCTTCGGAAAGCCCTCGCCGAGGCTCCACGGGCTGTGGACGCACTGCGCATGCTCCTCGAGGCACCGATCGACGACCCGACCGGCGCCGGCACGCGGCGCGGCTGCCTGCTGGCCAACAGCACCTGCGAACTCGGTAACGCCGATCCAGAAGTCCTCGCCCACGCCCACCGCACCTACGAAACGTCCACCGCGCTGATCGGTGACTGCGTCGCCCGCGCCCAACGCGAGGGCGACCTGCCGGCCGAAGCGGATCCGATCGCCCTGGCGCGGGCCCTCCTGGCCGCGCAACAAGGGATCGTGTACATGAGCCGGACCGGGCTGGACACGGCCACACTCACTGCCACGGCACGATCACTCGCGGCTCAACTCCTACCGGACCCCTCCGGCGACTGAACCGAAAGGCGCGAACCGACCGTTCGCACCAAGGCTTGCCAATCTGAGTGAACCTGCTGGTCAGGACCGTGCGGCGTGTCGTGCCCTCGAATGGGACCTGCTCGCGGCGAAGGCGCCCACCCTGAACAGGCGATCGAGGTCGCTCGCCGCAAGGCGTTCGTGATCCTCGACAGGACCCTGCTGCGCATCGACCGGGTCGGGTGGTCATCCTGGGTGGGCCGGGCCACGCTGGTCGTGGGCGGTGGTGTACGCCGGCTTCGGCCTGGCATGAGCACTCAGTGGGACGCCGCTGTTCCACCTGGGCGGCGACCACCCGGGGCCCTCGGCGCTGGGCTGAGGGGTCGTGGTGGTGGGGTCGCTCGCGGCGGTGGCATGTGGTGCGGTGGCGCGGTTGGGGCTGCGGCCGACTCCGCGGGGGCTGCTGTGGGTGGCCTGCGTGCTGGCCGGGATCGCCGCGTTCGGCCTGCTGATGGACATCGTCACGCTGGTATTCGGTCAGGGGGTGTCACCGGCGAGGAGATGCTCGCGATCTCCAAGCGCAACGGTGCGTCGGAAATCTGGCTCACCCCTGAGTCCTGGGGCCTGGACGCCACCGTGCTGCTGGCCGCGCTCGGCGTCTTCCTGCTGTGGGGCCTGGTCCGCCCGTGGGGCCAGACCTTCCCGCGCTGGACGCTGTAGCTGCGCGGTCGGCGCGTCCCTCGCTGGCTCCTCCTGGCCCCGGCCTTGATCGGCGCCGCCACCCTGGCTCCGTACGGGGTCTTCGGGGTCGGCCACGCAGCTCTGGCCACGGCCGACGTGGTCACGATGCGGCGCGGCGACTTCCACTCCCCGAGCGATGCGCTGCTGGTCGGCTGGATCGGCATGGCCGCGTTCGCCGTCCACGGGGTCGCGCTGATTGTCGCTACCCGCTCGTACTGGCTCCTGACCCGTTCCGGCCCGGGTCGGGTCGGGTCGAGGCCCGCAGCGCCCTGAAGCACGCCACCGACACGACGACCGCCGACACCTGACCTCCGGCATACCCCCGGGGCTGCGGGGGCGGCCGGTCATCCGGTGGCGGGGTGTAGCCGGCCCGGCCAGCGGCACGGCCGCCGGGCCGGCGGCGACTGCGGGGCCGGAGGAGGGCCGGACGGATTTCTGCGGCCTGCACGTCGATTATCCGCAAGGTGGGATCTCCGAGGCAGTGTGATGGCTGCCGCGCTCAGCGCGCAGACCGCTGCGGTAGCCAGTCAGGGCTACCGCAGGTGGAGTGGCGGCGTGCGGGCCGCCGCCCTCCAACTCGCCTCTTCACCTCTCTGTCGACCTGGTGGCTGCCTGCGCCGAATCCGCTACTGACGCGCCTCTGTAGGGCTTCGGTCTGAGAGGCGTGTTCTTGAGCGAGCGGGGGGTCGGGCTTGCGGCGCTTGCGGACAGGCGTTCCGGTGGTGGGGACGCGGGTGCGGGCGGTCAGCCGGTGGTCGTGCGGGATGCGCCGAGGGAGGAGCGGTGCCGATCCAGGATCCCCTCGACGGTCCTCATCAGCCGTTTCTCCGCCTGTTCAATGCTTCCGTTCTGCGTGCTGACCTGCGCGCCTTCGAGTACGAAGGTGATCTCGGCCGCGGCCTGCTCGGGATCGGACAGGCCCGCCTCGGCGCACATGCCGACCAGTCTGCGGGTCTGGTGGGCCTTGTGCTTCTCGATCACTTGCCGTGCGGGATGGGCGCGGTCGGGCAGCTCGGCGATGGAGTTGATGAACGGGCAGCCCCGGTGTGAGATCGCCGGCAATCCCTCGGCGATGAAGCGGGCCAGGCCAAGGATCTGCTCCCTGGGCCGGCCGGGGTGTTCGGCCTCGGCCCGGTCGAAGGCCGCCTGGTAGTCGGCGGCGACGATCCGCAGCCACTCCGCGACCAGCGCCTCCTTGGATTCGAAGTGCCGGTAGATCGCCATTTTCGTGGTCTCGGCCCTCTCGGCGATCGCCTGGACGCTGACCCGCCGGATCCCCTCGCTCTGGAAGAGCTCTTCCGCTGCGTCGAGGATGCGCTCACGGGGCGGCAGTTTCGCCACCCTGCTCGGTCTTCTGGCGATCGATGCCATGAGTTCTCCGTGACGTCCGGTCCAGTGCGGGCCTCCACCCAGCGCCACGGTACCAGCCCGTTCCATACGATACCGTGTGGTCTCATTAGAGACCCGTCGGTATCATTTTGTCTGCTGGGAGTGACTGTGAGGGTTTCCGAGTACGTGAGCTTCGACGCGGTCGGGCTCGCGGAGCTGATGGCCAAAGGCGAGGTGACCCCCGCCGAAGTGGAAGCAGCCGCACGCGAGGCCGCGCAGGCGGTCAATCCGCAGATCAACGCGATCGTGGAGACCTGGCCGGCCGACGACGCGCCGACCTCCGGCAGCACACCGCTGGCCGGGGTCCCTTTCCTGATCAAGGACATCGCAGTCTCCATGGCCGGGAGGCGAATGGAGCTGGGCAGCCGTCTCGCCCTCGGCAACGTCGCCGGCGCCGACTCCTCCCTGATGCTGCGCTTCCGCCGCGCCGGTCTGGTGACGTTCGGGCGGACCACGACACCGGAGATGGCCTACAGCATCACGACGGAACCGCTGCTGTACGGCGCGACCCGCAACCCGTGGGACCTGAAGCGGAGCGCGGGCGGATCCAGCGGGGGCGCGGGCGCGGCTGTCGCCGCCGGGGTGGTCCCGATCGCACACGCCACCGACGCCGCCGGCTCGCTGCGCATCCCCGCCGCCGCCAACGGCCTCTTCGGGCTGAAGCCCACCCGTGGCCGGGTCTCCATGGGCCCCGGGGTCGACGAGGTCTTCAACGGCTTGGCCGTGCACGGCAGCGTCAGCCGCACGGTACGCGA
This sequence comes from Streptomyces capparidis, assembly GCF_054782095.1. Lineage (NCBI taxonomy): Bacteria > Bacillati > Actinomycetota > Actinomycetes > Kitasatosporales > Streptomycetaceae > Streptomyces > Streptomyces capparidis. Next base: position 82,777 of record NZ_BAAGTD010000025.1, read on the forward strand.
CAGTGCGGCACTGCTCGACCAGATCCGCGGCCCGGAACCGGGCGACCCCTACTTCGCCCAGCAGCCGTCCCGGCCGTACGCGCAGGAAGTGACCCGCCCCCCGGGCCCGCTGCGGATCGGTGTCCTCACCCGGGCGTGGGGCGGACGCCGCACCACCCCACCCGTGGCCGACGCTCTGTCTCGTACCGTGCGGCTGCTCGAATCCCTCGGCCACCAGGTGGAGGAGGCCAAGGTCGGCCTCGGGGCCGACTGGGAGGAGTTCATCCTGGCCAACGCCCGCCTGATGACGGCGAATCTGGCGGCCCAGATCGACGAACTGGCTGCGGCCTTCGACCGGCCCGTCGACTTCTCGACCCTCGAGCCGCCCACCCTCGCCGGCTACCACTACGGACAGCGCGTCAGCGGCGCCCAGCTCGTCACCGCTCTCACGGTCCGGAACCGGGTCGCTCGAAGCCTGGCACGGTACTTCGACGCCCACGACGTGCTGCTCACCCCGACCCTGCCGGAACTGCCCGTCCCCCTGGGCACCTTTGCCGAGGGCGCGGAGGCGCTGGACGGCCTCGGCTGGATCGACCGCCTCAACGACCACTCACCGTTCACCATGGCATTCAACGTGGCGGGCACGCCCGCCATGTCCGTACCCGTGACGGCCGACCCCGAGACGGGGCTCCCCATCGGTATGCAGTTCGCCGCCGGGTACGGACTCGAAGGCCGCCTCTTCCGCCTCGCCGGACAACTCGAACAGGCAAGCCCCTGGTCGGGCCGAACCCCCACAGTGTGGGCAGGCAGTCCCACCGGCGCCTGAGGAGCGCTCCTGAAGAGCCGGGAGCCCCACGGGCGAGGACCACGCGCCGAGCGACTGGGAGAACCACGTCGTGCATGTCGTCCGGGCTTACATCGCACTGTGGCGCGTGGTGCGTCGCCTGCGAGGATGGGGTGCGCGCGCCGAGGAAGCTGTGCACGGAGCCACCCGGCCCCCGTCCGGGCGGCTGCGGCAGCCGTCCGACGCCGTCGCCAGAACCCTGATCATCCCCCGGTGATTCACGGAGACGACATGAAGGATCTCGCGGACTCGGTCGAGTCGATGGAACAGCTCGCCTCGGTGTGGCGTGCCATGGTGCTCGACCGCGACCCGGCGGCGGACGTCCGCGACCTCCCCGGCATCGCCGTTCGGTGGGCCGACTGCCGGTTCCCCTTCTGGAACGCCCTCACCCTGACCGACGTGGGCGCGGACGCCGGACTCCTGCGGCGGCGTCTGGTCGAGGCGGCGGACATCATGCGCGCGAAGAAGCAGCCGGGCTTCCTGTGGCTCTTCGAGGACCTCCTCGACGACGAGGCGCGCTCCACGCTGGAGACGGCGGTCGAGCGGGCCGGCCTGCGGCACGCCTTCCCCGGCACCGGCATGGCCGGCGACCTGCTTCCCGTGCCCGACCCCGTCCACCCGGACCTGACGTTCGTACGCGTGACCACCAACGAGCAGCTCCGGGCCTACGCCGACATCAACTCACGGGCCTACGGCTTCCCCTTGGAGGACGGGCGCGACGGCCTCGCCGGCTCCGCGCTCTGGAAAAGCAAGGTGCACGCCTACCTGGCCATGCGAGGCGACCTCCCCGTGGCGTGCGCCGGCACGGTCGCCGCGGAGGGCCGCCTGTTCGTCGTGCTCGTCGCCACGGACCCCGAATGGCAACGCAGGGGCTACGGCGAGGCGGTCACCCGCAAGGCGCTGCACGAGGGCGCCCGCGCCACCGGGCTGACCCGCGCCACACTGCACGCGACGGTCGCCGGAGCGCCCGTGTACCCGCGCATCGGCTTCAAGCCGAACTCGCCGATCCACTTCTACAGCCTGGCAGGTTGACCCGACGACGCGAGCCCTCTCGCGCAGCCGCTCGGCGGGAGAACACGTGCCGGTCGCAGCCGGAGGGCCGCACAGACCGCCGAGGGTGTCGGGACGGCTGCGCAACGCAGGTGGGCCGGGCCTCTGGGGCGAGCCGGGCCGACTCCAGCCGACCGCCCCAGGCCCGCGGTGCGGGAGCGGCTGGCGCGGTACGCACGTCGGCGCCGGCCGCTTGGGCGGCGGCGTATACGGCGGTGTCGCCGTCGGGGCGGGATTGGCCGAGGGTGATGTTCTCCCGGGCGGCCAGCGGTCAGCGGGTGTAGTCCTGCGGTACGAGCGCCACCTTCGACAGCACCCCGGCCGGGTCGACGTCCGGAAGGTTCACGCCGTCCCAGCGCACCGAGCCCGCGGTCGGCAGGAACAGGCCGGTGAGGACCCTGGCGAGGGTGCTCTTGCCGGCGCCGTTCTCGCCCACCAGAGGTGAACACCACCGCCCGCCGCGCGTCTTCGTGCCCCCACATGCCGCACCCGGCCTCTACTCCACCACCCTTCCAGGGGCAGCGAGAGGCGTACAGCGGATGTCAGCGCCCCGGGGGCGCTCACCACAGGGCCTGACCAGCAACAACGACGACCGTCACGCTGAGTGCCGCAAGTAATGATGCAAGCGATGGTGCCACGGAGCCGCGGCCAGGCCGGGAGCTGCCGTCACCGTCCGTGACCCAGCCACCCGGAGACCACCAGGGTAGACGCCCCTCCCGGCCCCGGGGCACGCGCCGCGCCGGGCGTGCCCCGGGGCCGGGGCGGGTCGTTGGGCACGATGTGACCCGCTGCACCGTCTACGCCCGAGCGCTGCGCCGTGACGCCGCCGCGCTGCTGGAGGAGACTGTGTGGCCGCGCCCCGCGCCCGCGCGGCGGTGCGCCGCCCGCACCGAGTGCGGTGCAGGCGGTTGCCGGGAAGGTGGGTGGCTTTGCTCGCGTGTTCCGACAGCAGACGTTCATGACTTCGGGAGGCGCTCAAAGCACGGTGTTCGATGTTCATGAGGACTGGCAGCGCTTCGGCTCCGTCGGATACCGGGCTACTCCTGCCAGTCGGCTGTGGCTGCGGCGCGCGCCTGCCACAACCTCACGCCCGGACCGTTCGGCTCCCACCGGTCGCAGAACTGTCGCAGCTCCTCGCACCGGGTCAGCATGGCCGCCCTGCGGACGGGCCAGGGTGGCGCTTTCCCGCCGTAGGCCCGGAAGAAGTGGCTGAGTGCGATGCGGTGCTCGGGGTGGTGCGTGCGCACGATCCACTCGCACCAGGCCAGATCCGCGACCGGGTCCCCGAGGTGGGCGAACTCCCAGTCGACCACTGCGGTGACCTCGAAGGTGTCGGGATCGAGCAGCACGTTGTTGGGCCCGAAGTCACCGTGCACAAGCACCTTCTCCGCGCTGAGCGTCTCTCCCGGCAGCACGCTCGGCGTGATTTCGTGGATGCGGCGCAGCACCTCACCGCAGCTCGCCAGGACAGCTTCTGGTTGACCGGCGGCCAGCAGTTCCTGGCCGGGGGCACCGGCCACGAAGCCAAGGGTGAGCGTGGCCGCCGTCGTAGCCTGCACCGGGGGCACGGGCAGTCGGCCCCGTAGTCGGGTCAGCAGTGCGTGCTCACGGCGGAGCCTGAGTTCGGCTTCGGGGCCCTCATAGGTTTTCTCCACGACAGTGCCATCGCCGACGGTGCGGTTGGTGTAGCCGTGCTTCAGAGGACGCATCCGCTGATCATCAGGCACAGGGGCTCTCCGGTCACCCCACTCGCGCTTCGCCCGCGCGGTCCGGTGGCCGCCCTTCAGCACGGCGGCCGCCAGCAGGGCGCGCAGCTCGTGCAGCGGCTCGGGGTGGCCTTGACGGGGGCGGGTGCTCGGCGTCGCGTTACGCGCGGCGGTCAGTGGCTCTCCGTGCCGGGTCCGGCGGTCTGCACCTCGTTCTCTGCTGTCAGGGGGTGAGGTCCAGTACGCGGACCGGTTCTCCTGCCCAGCGGTCCGGTGCCGTGGTGGCGATGATCGCTCCGTCCGGGCGGTCGGCGGTCGGTTGCGCCGCGTACTGGCTGTGCGCCGCTGCCCAGGTCCGGTACCGCGCAACGGCCAGGGCGGCAGCAAGGTCCAGGTCCAAGACGGTGATGCCGGGCAGCGCGGCGAGGTGTTCGGCCGTGCCGGGCCGAGCCCGATCGGCTTCCACCAGCGCGCACGCCGGGGCGTACAGGAACCAGCCCGCCTCGGCGTGGGCGCGGTGGACCAAGCGCGAGGCGAGGATGTTGCCCCGGCCGACCGCGGCCATCGCGGTGTCATCCAGGACGATGTGCACAGCGTCGCTCACCGGGCCGTCGCCCGGGCCAGGCGCCGGTCCAGCTCCCTGTCGAGGTTCTGCTCCGCCGCGGCGGTCGGCGCGTAGCCGGTCCACTCCCTCAAGGCAGCTTTGGCTTTCTCGGCGCGCTCGGCGCGCTCGGCCGGCGTCAGGAGCGTCTCGGCCAGACGTGCCAGGTAGGCGCGCAGCGACAGCCCTTCAGCGGCCGCGATCGCGGCAAGGCGGTCCTTGGCCTCCTCGGGGATGCGGATATTGGCATCCGGCATCGGCGACTCCCATCGCGCGGGTACGTGTACGTACCCGTATCCTACCTGGAGGAAGTGCGCACCGCTGTCCTGCGTATCAACGCTCGGGTCCGCGGGATGGGGCCGTGCGGGCGGTACCGACGCCATGCGGCAGGGCATGGAGGCGCTGCGGTGGCGAAGACCGGGACGGGCACGTACGCGTCCCGCGCGGGCATGTAGAGGCCTGGACAGCCGACGGGGACGGTGACGGGCAGAAGGTCCGGGGGCGGCTCGGGGTCTGTGGCAGCGACGTGCGCACCCGACGCGAACACCTCACCCCCGGCAGCTCCGCCTCCTGGACCGACTCGGACTCTTCGACCGACCCGGGCGAGCGTGCGGGCGGCCGGGCCGGGGCCAGCCGCGGGGGGGCATCCCTCTTCCCCAGGAAGAGGGCTTGCCGCCACGGTGGCTGGGGCGGCTGTGCCCTTCGTCGGGTCACTTCGTCGGGTCCCGGTTGCTGCGCGTTGCACGAGGCCAGGTGGCCGGCGGTGAGGGGCCGTGTCCGGCGCGCGGCCCGGGGCGTTGTGCCGGGTGGGGGCATGGACGAGGTGCCGGGCGCCGCTCGCGGCCGAATCGAGCAGCGGGGCCGGGTCTTGGCCGAGATCGATCGGCTGTGGACGCGGCTGCTTGCCCGCGGGCGTGCGGACGCCCGAGCACGAGCCCGCCGCCGCTGTGCCGCGCCGACGCCGCGCGGCGGTGGCGGACAGGGGATCGCCGCGCAGGAGCCGTCCGCATCGGCGGGCACCGACCCGCCCCCGGCCGGAGAGGCTGCGGGCCCGGCCCGGCAGACCACACGGGCGCTACGGCCCCACAGGCGTCCCCGCGCACGCCGACGGATGAGACGGGAGATACCGGCGCCAGCACGAGGCGGGCGGATCGGCGCGGCATACCTGCATCCGCGCGGCTGACCATGACGGAGCCCAACCGGCCCGGGCGACGGGACCTCGCCCGGGCCGGCGCCGTGCGGGGATGTTGTCGAGGAGGACTCGAAGTCGTCCGCCGCTCACCGCGGCACGGGAGGCAGACGTGCCCCAGCCGTCCCTGGCTTGGGATTCCCCTCAGGCGCGCAGGTAGGCGAGGACGGCGAGGACGCGGCGGTGTCCGTGGCCGTCGACGTGGAGCTCGAGTTTTTGCAGGATGCTGCTGACGTGCTTGTTGACCGCGGCCTCGGTGACGTACAGGTCGCGGGCGATCTCGGTGTTGGAGCGTCCTTCGGCCATGAGGGAGAGGACTTCGCGCTCCCGGGGGGTGAGCCGCTGCAACGGGTCCTGCCGCCGGTGCAGGAGCTGGCGTACCACCTCGGGATCCATGACCGTTCCGCCGGCGGCCACCTGTTCGACCGCCTCCACGAACTGCGTGACGGCGCCCACGCGGTCCTTGAGCAGGTAGCCGACGCCGCCGTCGCCGCCCAGGTCGAGCACGTGCGCGGTGTAGGACGGCTCGATGTACTGGCTGAGCACCAGGACGGGCAGCCCGGCGTGCTGCCGGCGCAGCGCGACCGCGGCGCGCAGGCCGTCGTCGGCGTTGTCCGGTGGCATGCGCACGTCGGTGATGACGAGGTCAGGGGTGTGCTCCCGGACGGCGGCGGCCAGCGCGTCGGCGTCGCCGACGGCCGCCGCCACCTGGTGGCCGAAGCGGGTCAGCACCCCGACCAGGCCGTCCCGCAGCAGCGGCGAGTCCTCGGCGAGCACGACGGTCAGCGGCACGGCAGCTCCACGTGCAGCAGTGTAGGACCTCCTTCGGGGCTGGATATGCGCAGCCTGCCGTCGGCCGCGGCGACGCGGTCGGCCAGGCCGACCAGGCCGGTGCCTGTGGTCGGATCCGCCCCGCCGACGCCGTTGTCGCGGATCGCCAGGGTCAGGACGTCCTCCTGCAGCCGCGCGTGGACCTCCACCCGGGTGGCCTGGCTGTGCTTGGTGGCGTTGGCCAGGGCCTCGGCGACGATGAAGTACGCCGTGCTCTCCACGGACGCGGGCAGACGGTACGGCAGCCGGACGTCGGCGGTGACCGGCAGCGGGGAGCGGGCGGTGAGGTTGTCCACCGCCGCGGCGAGTCCGTGGTCGGTGAGGGCCCTGGGGTGGACACCCCGGCTGAGTTCGCGCAGTTCGTCGACCGCGAGGGTGATCTCGCTCTGGGCCGCGGCGAGTTGCCGGGCGACCGGCGAGGCGGGCTCGGCGTCCAGCAGGGCCATGCCGAGCATGACGTTGACGGAGACCAGCCGCTGCTGGGCACCGTCGTGCAGATCCCGCTCGATCCGGCGCCGTTCCGCGTCGAAGCCGTCCACCAGGCGCGCCCGGGAGGCCCTGACCTCGGTCAGCTCCCCGCCCAGTTCACCGTCGCGCGGCGCGAGGAGCATGCGGGTGAGCGCGGCTCGGGCCCCGGCCCAGGCGGTGACGGTGTACGGCGCGGCCGGCAGCAGGCACAGGCCGACGATCAGCCACGGCCAGGCGCCCGGGTCGTCCACCGGGGAGGTCATGAGCAGCACCGGCAGCGCCAGGGCGAAGCCGAGGACGAGCAGGTCCATCCACCACAGGGCGGTCACCGACACGGCGGTGAAGCCCAGCTCCCGCCAGGTCGCGGCCTCCCGCAGCCGGGTCTCCAGCCATCCCCGCAGCCCGGGACGCTCGGCAGGACCATGGGGGTCCGGGGCCGGATCCAGATCCACCAGCCGCAGCCGACGGCGTTCGACCCGGGCGACGACGATGCCGGACAGTGCCACGGCGAGAAGCAGCACCGCTCCCACGGCCACCACCAGGGACACCAGCCCGGCCACGGCCAGGGTCAGCACCACGACCATCGCGACCGCGCCGAAGAGCACCCCCGACAGCAGGTAGGCCAGTGCCCGCCATGGCCAGGCCGAAGCCAGGAACCTCAGCGGATGCTGCGCAAGGGCCTGCCAGGCCGTCCGGGAACGCACGCGCAGAAGCTACCCGACCGGCGGCTCCGCGCACGGTAGTGCGCGCACTACCTCTGGTCTCGCATCCACGCCAATGCCCCGCCCGGCCGGGTCCCGGTGGGATGGCGGACATGCAGATCAGTACGACGTACAGCGAGACCCCCGGCGAGCCAGTGGCCCGGGGGCCGGTCCGACGCGAGTTCCCCCCGCGTGACGGGAACAGGCGCAGCGAGGCTCCGGCGGGTGGGCGGAGCGGCGGGGTCCGGCGCGCGGGCCGGCTGGTGGCGGCAGCTCTCGCGGTGGCCTCGACGATCTTGTGGTGCCCGTCGGCGGCGGCGGCTCCCTCCGCTCCCGCGCTGGACGCCGCATCGATCGACCGCTACGTGCACGCCTACATGGGAAAGACCGACCTGCCCGGCGCCGTGGTGGCCGTCACCGAGGGCGAGAAGGTCGTCCGCGCCGCCGGATACGGGCACACTGCTTCGGGCGACGCCATGACCGGGCACACGCCGGTGCCCGTGGCCTCCCTGTCCAAGTCCATGACCGCCATGGCCGTGATGCGGCTGGTCGAGGAGGGCAAGGTCGACTTGGACCAGCCCGCACACCGCTATTTGCCCGAGTTCACCATGGCCGACCGGCGCGCGGAGCGGATCACCGTCCGGCATCTGCTGAACCAGACCTCCGGCATGGCCGACTCGGCCCACCCCGACCTGACCCGCGCCCAGGCGCACACGCTCGCCGAAGCGGTCGCGGACATGCGCGGCGCCGGGCTCGTCGCGGAGCCGGGAGCCGAGTGGAACTACCACAACCCCAACTACTTCGTCGCCGCGCGGCTGGTCGAGGTCGTCAGCGGACGGCCCTTCGCCGACTACATGACCGCCGAGGTCTTCCGGCCCCTGGGCATGGCCCGCACCACCTCGGCCGCCGGCACCGACGACATGCCCGACCACGCGCGGGGGTACGTGCGCGCCTACGGGATGCTGTTCGAGCGCTCCCATCCCCGCTGGTTCGCCGCCGGCGGCCACGGCGTGGTCACCACCGGCGACGACCTCGCCCAGTGGCTGATCGCGCAGAACAACCAGGGCGTGTCCGCGGCCGGCCGCCGCGTGGTGTCCGCGCGGAGCATCGACGTCATGCACACCCCGCCCGAGGGCCGCGAGTACGCGATGGGCTGGTCCCTGAGCCCGCCCGGGGACGAGCCCCGCCAGATCCGGCACACCGGTGACCTGCTGACCCACAACGCCATCCAGACCCTGCTGCCCGACAGCGGCGTCGGTATCGCGATCGTCACCAACACCGGCATGGTCTCCGGCGACGACGCCGCCGCCATGCTCCACGGCCTGATCGACCTGGCCGAAGGCAGGTCCCCCTCCATGGAGACCCCGTTCACCATGAAGGCCGACTACGTCCTCGCGGCACTCACCGTGCTGGCGCTCGGCCTCGGCACGCTCGGTGTCGTCCGGGCCGGCCGCTGGGCCCGCCTCGCCAGCACCCGCCGACTGTGGCGAACAGTCCTGCGCCTGGTGCCGCACGCCGCCCTTGTCGCCCTCTTCATCGCGCTGGCCGACCTCGTCGGCCTGCTCGTGAACCGGCAGGGCACACTGGCCCAGCTCCTCTACATATGGCCCGCCCTCGTCATCCTGTGCGGAGCGACCGCCCTGGCCTCCGCAACGGTGATCACCGCGAGGCTGATCGCCGCACTCCTCATCCGCTTCCGCGTCCGACGCACCGCACCGGAGGCCGCTGACGAGCAGCCGGGGCCCGGCCGGCTCAACCAGGTGCCGGCGATCGTGGACGCGTAGGTGCGGGCCCGCTGGTGAGGCGGTCGGTCCCGTGGGAGCAAACCCCGGAGCACCGGTGGAAGGACGAGCTCTGAGCGGTGCCGCCGGCAGTCGTTCGGCTCGGCCCGGAACGCGATGTCGTATTCCCGCCAGCGTCGGTGCCCTCGCCCGGGGGAGAGTCGGCGGTGGCTCGTGTGCTCCTTCGTCGCGGGCCCCAGTCGGCACTTTGTGAAAGGCGCGGCACATGCACGTCGTCCCCGGGCTCAAGGTCTTGTACTTCGGCACTCCGGTGGTGCTGATCAGCTCGCTCAATGATGACGGCACGGCGAACATCGCGCCGATGTCCTCGGCGTGGTGGGTGGGTCGGTTCTGCATGCTGGGTCTGGGCAACGACTCTCAGACCGCAGCGAATCTGCTGCGGGAGGGCGAATGCGTGCTCAATCTGCCCTCGTCGGCGATGGTGGATGTGGTTGACCGGATCGCACTCACCACGGGGAGGCAGGACGTGCCGGACTACAAGGCGAAGCAGGGGTACCGGTACGAGCCGGACAAGTTCTCGGCCGCGCGGCTGACCGCGCAGGCGTCGGAGCTGGTCCGCGCCCCCCGGATCGCGGAATGCCCGATCCAGATGGAGTGCCGGCTGGTCTCGGACCACCCCTTCGGCGACTCCGCTTTGGATGTCACCGCCTTCCAGGTCGAGGTGCTTCGCGCCCATGTCGAGGAGGAACTGGTCATCCCGGGGACGCACCATGTGGACCCGCACGGCTGGGACCCGTTGATCATGAAGTTCTGTGAGTTCTTCGGCGGTGGGCGGAACATCCACCCGTCGAGACTCGCCGAAGGCTGGAACATGCCGCACCAGCGTCAGTCGGCGGCCGTCTGAGCCGGTTCCCGACAGACAGGCAGCCCGCGGAACGGGACAGCCTGAGGCGCGGTGCGGTAGGCGTCGTAGCGGTGGGGTTTCGCGGTCAAGGCCGTCCTGGTCGCCGCCGCGCCCCGTCCCGATGCGGGGGCGGTCGGTGGCAGGGCGGCGCGGGCCGGCCACCGAGCGGGCGTCCGGGGGAGGTCCCGGAGCGGGCGCGCCGCTCTGCGGGCGGCGGACGCCGCGGTCGTTCCCGGGGTGTCAGGTCAGGACCTCGGGGTTCGCGCAGTGCTCGAGGGGACGGCCGGACAGGTACCGGGCGACCTCCGCGGCCACCAGGGAGGCGGCGTTCAGGGCGGTCTGCCTGCTGGCGCCGGCCAGGTGCGGCGTCATGACGACGTTGGGGGTCGTCAGCAGGCGTGAGCCCGCGGGGACCGGCTCCCGGGGGAAGACGTCGAAGGCGGCGCCGAAGAGCCGGCCGCGGTCCAGGGCGTCGCACACGGCGTCGTAGTCGACCAGGCTCCCGCGGGCGCAGTTGACCAGCACGCCGCCGGGGGGCATCAGTTCGATCATGCGGCGGGAGATCAGGCCCTCGGTCTGCGGGGTGGCGCGGGCGTGCACGGTGACGAACGTGGAGCGCCGCATCAGCTCCGCCAGGTCGGTGACCTCGGCCGGTGACACGTCGTCCGGGTGGACGAAGGGGTCGGCGACGAGCACGCGCGCCCCGAAGCCGCGGACGATGCGGGCCACCCGGGACCCGATGGCGCCGTATCCCACGATGCCCACCGTGCTGTCCGCGAGCTCCGGCCCGACCCTGTCGAACATGTAGTAGTCGCCCCGCCAGGTCCCGGCGGTGAGGTCGGCGTGGGTGGCGGGGACGCGCCGGGCCGCGGCGAGCATGAGCGCGACGGTGTGCTCGGCCGTGGCCGTCGCGTTGCGCCCGGGGGCGAACGTGACGGCCACGCCGTGCTTCGTGGCCGCGGCCAGGTTGGCGTTGACGGGGCCGCCGCGGCTGACGCAGAACAGGCGCAGGTCGGGGCAGGCGCGCAGGATCCGTTCGGTGAGCGGGGCCATCTGGGTGACGCAGATGTCCACACCGTCGAGTGCCTCGATGAGCTGCTCCTCGGTGCCGGACGCCTCGTGGACCTCGGCCACCTCGCCGAAGGGCTCGACGGGCCAGGGCAGGGTCAGCTCGCGGAACTTCGCGGTGGGTGCCACCGGCCGGAGGGTGTCGGTGAGCAGGGAGTTCCGGACGAAGTGGTCACCGGCGGTGAGGATGGTGGTCACGTGAGTGCTCCAGAGGTCACGGGACGGTTCAGGGTCAGCAGCGAGGGCACTCCGTCGCGGAGGACGATCTCGTTCAGGGCGCAGTTGGCCAGGAACGGGAAGATCCGGCGGTAGTCGCGCGCCGGGAGGTCGAACACGCGGCACAGGGTGAGCCGGATCGCCGTGGAGTGGCCGACGACGAGGACGCGGCCCTCGGGGTGGCCGGCCTTGAGGTCCGCGAGGAACGCCAGGTAGCGCTCGCCCGCCTCGAGGGGGTCCTCCCCCTCGGGGAAGTGGTTCGCCACCGGGTCGTCCTGGAAGGCCGCGAGGTCGGCGGGGAAGCGCTGCCGCATCTCGGCCCGGGTGAGGCCCTCGGCGACGCCGAAGTCGAGTTCGCGCAGGCGCGGGTCGACGCCGAGCGGGAGCCCGGTGCGCGCCGCGCTGTGCCGCGCGGTCTCCTTGGAACGGGTCAGCGGGGAGGCCCAGATGGCGGTCAGGTCCGCCTGTTCCGCCCAGTCCGCGAGGGCGCGGGCCTGTGCGTGGCCGCGTTCGGTGAGCGGGATGTCGCTGCCGCCGGCGTACCGGTTGCCGGCGTGCCACACGGTTTCCCCGTGCCGGGCGAAGATGACGTTGAGGCTCATTGCGCCGTCCTTTCTCGCGCGTGGGCCGCGACGACGCCGGGGAGCCAGCCGCGTTGGACAAGCAGGTCGAGCAGCCGGAGGTAGCCCTCCTGGAGGGGGGCTTGCACGAAGTCGCGCGGTTCCACGGTCCGCTCCGGGCGCACCATCGCGGCGGCGACGCCGTCGAGGGGGTGCTGGGTGGACGCGGCCAGCACCGCCATGCCGAGCGCGGGTTGCGCGTCGCGCGGCAGGGTCACCGGGCGCCGCAGCACGTCGGCGCGCAGTTGGTTCCACAGGTGGTTGCGGGTCGCCCCGCCGGTGATGACGATCGGCCCGTCGGTCGGCGCGCCGAGGTGGTCCACGTAGTCGAAGCAGAGCCGCTCGACGTAGGCGACGCCCTGGAGCAGCGCGGCGAAGGACTCGGCCGGGCTGTGCGGTTCGCGGCTGCCGAACGCGCGGGCCCGCGGAGCGGCGAAGGGGAACCGCTCGCCCGGGGAGACCAGCGGGTAACGCAGCAGGTCGGTGGGCAGCAGCGCCGCGGCCTCGCGGGTGAGCCGGTCCAGGTCGGCGTCGGCGAACTCGCGGGCGACCAGGCCGGCTCCCACGCTGGAGGCTCCGCCGGGCAGCCAGTGGCCGGTCGGCGACCGGTGGGAGTAGACGACTCCGTGCGGGTCGTGGAGGAGGTCCCTGGTCACGCCCTTGAGCACCAGGGTGGTGCCGAGGACGGAGTTCCAGCTCCCCACGGCGGTGGCGCCGGAGCCGAGTTGCGCCGCGCAGCCGTCGGTCATGCCCGCGACCACGGCGGTGCCCTCGGTGAGCCCGGTCTCGGCGGCGGCGGCCGCGCACACCTCGCCGATGAACGCGCCGGGCGGCACCAGGTCGGGCAGCAACGCGCGGGGGATGTCCAGCGCGGCGAGGACCTGCTCGGGCCAGGCCACCTCGGTGGCGTCGGCGCCGGTCTTGAGCGCGTTGCTGGTGTCGGTGGGGACCCGGTGCCCGACCAGGCGGGTGTTGACGACGTCGTTCTGGTGGGCCAGCCGCCAGCCCAGCTCGCCGGCGCGGGGGAACCGGTCGAGCAGCCACCGCAGCTTGGGCAGTCCCCAGGAGCGCTGCATCCGCCGGTAGCCGGCCTTCTCCCACTGCCGCTCCCCCGCGGCGTTGACCTGCTCCGCCTCCGCGGCGGCGCGGGCGTCGTCGTACATCAGCGCCGGGGTCGTGCTGCGGCCCTGCCGGTCGAGCAGGGTGATGGTGCCGGAGGTGGCGTCGACGGCCACGCCCCGGACCCGGCGCAGGTCGGCGCCCGCGGCGCGGGCCCGCCCGATCGCGGTGCACACCGCGGGCCACCACTGCTCGGGGTCCTGCTCGTGGCGGTCGCCGTCCCGGTGGCTGGTCAGCGGGCACGACCCCGTGCCCAGCAGCCGGCCGTCGGTGGTGGCGACGACGACGCGCACGCCCTGCGTCCCGAGGTCGACTCCCAGCCAGGCGTCCCTGGCGGAGGGCGTCATGCGCCGCCTCCGCCGTCCGGACGCGTCCGTCCACGGCCGGACGTCCAGATCGGCCGGTGCGGCTCCCCGACGCGCGGGAAGTCGGCGTACCGGCCGCCGAAGGCGGCGGCCCGCCCCGGGTCGGGGTCGAAGGCGGCGGCTGCGCGGACGTGTCGGGCCGCCGCGGTCGCGAAGCCGGGCTCGCGACCGGTGGCGACCAGCCCGGTCAGCCAGGCGCCGCGGGCACCGACCTCGTTCCACAGCACGGCGGGCCCGGTGGGCCGCCCCCGGTCGTCCACCAGCCGAGCGCCGTCGCCCTGCGCGGTGACGGCCACCATGCCGAGGGCCTCGGGAAGGGCGGCGACCACCTCCCGGGGGGTGGCGGCGACCGCGGCCCACACCTCGGACATGTCCTGTTCCGACCACCGGGGGCGGGGACGCGCCACCCGGGTCGGGCGGCGGCTCACCGCCGGTTCGGTTCCGTCGTCGCCGTAGCCGCCCGCCTCGATGGTGGTGGTGCCCGCGTCGATGGCGATCGCGGTCATGCGACTCATCCCCGTCCGTGGGCCCGCTGCGTGCGGCGGGCGACCGAGTCCAGGGCGACGGCGATGAGCAGCACCGCGCCGGTGATCATGAAGCGGTAGGAGGAGTCCAGGTTGAGCAGGGTGAGCCCGCTGGAGATCGACTGGATGACCAGGATGCCGAGCAGGGCGGCGAAGGCCGACCCGCGACCGCCGAAGAGGCTGGTCCCGCCGATCACCGCGGCGGCGATGGCGTTGAGGTTGACGTCGCCCGTCCCCGTGCTCTGGTTGGCCGCGGCCAGCCTCGACGCGGCCAGGACGCCGCCGATCGCGGCCAGGCCGGAGCAGATCACGAACACCGAGGTGTACACGCCCCGCACGTTGATCCCGGCCCTGCGGGCGGCCTCGGCGTTGCCGCCGACCGCGTAGATCGACCGCCCGAACGCGGTGCGGGTGAGCACGTAGTGCATCACCAGCACCAGCGCGACGAAGAGCACGAACATCCAGGCGACGCCGCGGGTGCGGTTGAGGTAGTGGACCACGAGCAGCAGCCCGGCCAGCAGCAGGAGCGACCGCGTGACCAGCCACTGGAGCGAGGAGGACGACAGCCCGGCGCGGCGGCGGTTCCGGACCCGTACCCACCCGGTCGCCATGAACCCGCCCGCGGCGGCCACCGCCAGCACATACGCCAGCCACTCGGGGACGAACCACAACTGCGCGAACTTCACCAGGGTGGAGTCGTACGGCAGGTTGATGGCGTTCTGCCCTCTCAGCAGCCACAACTGCACGCCGAGGAACGCCAGCAGCCCGCCGAGGGTCACCACGAAACTGGGGATGCCGAGGCGGTTGAACACCTGCCCGTAGAGCCACCCGATCAGGCAGCCGGAGGCCACGGCCGCGAGGACCGCCAGCCACATCGGCTGCTCGTGGCGGACCATGACCACGGCGGTGACGGCGGCCGACACGCCGCTGACCGATCCCACGGAGAGATCGATCTGGCCGGTCAGCAGCACGCACACGATGCCCAGCGCGATGACGCCGATCGGGACCATGTCGAACGACAGGTTCACCAGGTTGGTGCTGGACAGGAACGTCGGGTTGAGGAGCTGGAAGACCGTCCAGATCACCACGATGCCGCCGACGACGGGCAGCATGCCCAGGTCTCCGTCCCGGACGCGGCGGACCGCGTCCCGGATGCCGTCGTTGATGCCCTGCGGGGCCCTCAGGCGCTCGTCCTGCCGGTCGGCGGCCGTCGCCGGCGGAGTTTCCACGGATGTCACAGCACTTCCTTCTCTTCCCGCGGGGCGGTCGCGCGGCGGGCGGCGCGCCGCGACACCGCGTTGTCGTCCGCGCCGGTGATCGCGGCGACGATCTCTTCCGAGGAGACGTCCCCGGCGTCGAACACGCCGTTGTTGCGGCCCAGCCGCAGCACCGCGACGCGGTCGGCCACCGCCCGGACGTCCTCCATGTTGTGGCTGATCATGACCACGCCGAGCCCTTTGTGCCTGAGCCGCTCGACGAGGTTGAGGACCTCGGCGGTCTGCGCGACGCCCAGGGCGGCGGTCGGCTCGTCGAGCAGGATGACCTTCGGGTCGCTCAGCAGGGACCGGGCGATCGCGACCGTCTGCCGCTGGCCGCCGGAGAGGGCGGCCACCGGGACGTTCAGGGTGGGGATCCTGGCGGACAGCTCCCGCAGCAGATGCCAGGAGCGCTTCTCCATCGCGACGTCGTCCAGCATCCAGGGCCGCAGCTCCTGGCCCAGGAAGAGATTCGCCTTGACGTCGAGGTTCTCGCACAGCGCCAGGTCCTGGAAGACCGTGGCGATGCCCAGCGCCCGGGCCGCGGCCGGTGAGCCGAGGGAGACCTCCTCGCCGTTGAAGAAGACCTGTCCCGCGTCCGGCGTGTACACCCCGGACAGGATCTTCACCAGCGTGGACTTGCCGGCGCCGTTGTCGCCGACGATGGCCACCACCTCACCGGCCGCGACGTCGAGGTCGATGTCGGTGAGCGCGGCGACGGCGCCGAAGTGCTTGCAGATCCCCCGCAGCGACAGCACGGTGTCCGTGCCGGCGCCGGGGACCGCGGCGGGTGTTGTCATGACTGCCTTCCTCCGAGACTCCGGACCGCTAGCCGATTCCCAGCTCGCGGCAGTCGCCGGCGTACTGCCGGGTGCACACGTCCTTGGCCTTGAGCACCCCGTCGGGTCCGAAGACGACCTCCTTGAGGTTCTCCCGGGTGACGACGGTCGGCTGGAACAGCCGCGAGGGCGTGTCGAACAGCGTGGTCTCGGCCTTGGGTTCCTTGCCCTGCATCAGCTCGTGGGCGACCTCGGCGGACGCCTCGGCGACGATCTTGATGGGCTTGGAGATGGTGTTGTACTGGTCTCCGGCGATGATCCGCTGCACCGCCGCCAGCTCGGCGTCGTTGCCGGTGATCGGGGGGACCTTCACGTCGGCGGCCTTGAACGCCGCGATCGCCCCGCCGCCGGTTCCGTCGTTCGCCGCCACCACGCCGGCGATCCGGCCGCGGTACTGGGCGATCTGCCCGCTCACCCACTGCTGGGCCTTCTCGGGCGACCAGTCCGGCGTGTCGTACTCGGCGAGCAGCTTGAACCCGCTGTCGTCGACGGCCTTGTGGATGCCCTTCTTGATCAGCCCGGCGGCGGCGTCGGTCGGCGACCCGTTGACCTGGAGCACGCCGCCCTTCGCGCCGGTCTGCTTCAGGTGGTCGGTCAGCGACCGGCCGATGGCCTCGCCGATCGCCTCGTTGTCGAACGACACGTAGAAGTCCGCCGGCTTGGCCGGGATCGGTCGGTCATAGGCGATCACCTTGACGCCCTGGGACTGCGCCGTCTGGACGATCGTGGCCGCCGCGGCGGAGTCCACCGGGTCGAGCACGATGACCTTGGCGCCCTGGGCCATCGCGGAGTTCGCCTGCTGCTGCTGCTTGGAGGCGTCGCTGTCGGCGTTCTGGTAGAGCACCTTGCACTCCGGGCACAGCTCGGCCATGCGCTTCTTGAACAGCGGCGCGTCGTACTGCTCGTAGCGGGTCGAGGCGAGGTCCGGCATCAGGAAGGCGACCTTGCCCTGCCCGCCCTTGGCGTCGGAGCCCCCGGCGCTCGGTTCTTCGGCGCATCCGGCGAGGGCACCCAGGGCGAGGATGCCGGCGAGAGCACCGCTGGCCAGGTTTCTCATGTTCCACCCCTTGATCCGGGACCGTGCCGTTGGCGGCCGGCACGCTGTGACGTAACGCACAAGAAACGCGGCGGGCCGCGCGTATGTCAACGGATCCCGAGAAGTGAACAGCAAAAGCTGCGCGTTCGCTCACCCTCGTTGTTCGGTCACCTGGTATCGACCAACATCTGCGTGTCATGCTCTGCGCGGGAGCGCGCCACAAGTCCGGCCGCGACATGCGCGCCAAGCACCCGGGGTCCTCCGGGGGCAGGGCGCGGACCGGAACGCTCGAAGGTGTTCTGTTCACACGAAACGAACAGGGGATTCCAGTGGAGCTGGGCAGAGGTCCGGATACCGGCGAGGGCGGACGGGGGCCGCGTGAGCGGCGGGAGCTGATCAAGAGCCGGGTCGTCGACGAGGGGTTCGTCCGGATCGAGCAACTCGCCGACGAGATGGGCGTGACACCCATGACCATCCGCCGGGACCTCGACCACCTCCAGGCCAGAGGATGGCTGCGCAAGGTCCGCGGCGGTGCGACCGCGCAGCCGTCGACGGCGTTCCACGGTGACGTCCGGCACCGCACCCGGACCATGGCGGCGGAGAAGAGCGCGCTCGCCCGGGCCGCGCTGCCCCTGATCAAGCCCGGGCAGTCGCTGATCATCGACGACAGCACCACCGCCCTCGCGCTCGCCGGGCTGCTCGCCCAGCGTGCGCCGCTGACTGTCATCACCAACTTCGTGCCGGTGATCCAGGTGCTCGCCGGCAGCGCGGGCATCGAGCTCATCTCGCTGGGCGGCGCGTACTACCCGGCCTACGACGCCTTCCTCGGCATCCGGACCGTCGACGCCGTCAACACCCTGCGCGCCGACACGCTGTTCGCCTCGACCACCGCCATCACCCGAGGGCACTGCTACCACCAGTCCCAGGAGACCGTGGCGGTGAAACGGGCCCTGATGGAGGCCTGCGAACGCAAGATCCTGCTCGTCGACCACACCAAGTTCCAGCGACGCGGCCTGTACCAGCTCGCCCCGGTCACCGCGTTCGACCTCCTCGTCGTGGACGCCGGCATTCCCGCGCCGGACCTGGAGGCGTTGCAGGCCAAGGGCGTGGACGTGCTCGTCGCGCCCCCGGAGTGACCACGGGGCCGGCCCCCGCCGGGCACCGCCCTGCGCACCGGGCCGGGCGGGCCAGGCGGCGGCCGCGTGCCCGCGCCCCATCAGCACGGCGCCCTGGCGCTCGAGGAGGTCGAAGACGGCCAACCGGTGCCTTCGCGTGGAGGACGCCGGGCCTTCGGCGGCGGTCGTGCCGGCGGTTGCCTCTGGGGTGGTCAGCGGTGGGGCGGGGCGGCGCGCATACGGACCACCGGTAGTGATCACTCACTACCGTTGTCCGGCCTGTCAGTGTGTCCTTGTAGCCTCCCAACCATGACAACTGAACCGGCCCATGACCCGCGTGCGCTCTTCGCCAGGGCACTCGATCAAGCCGAGAAGCAGGTCGCGGCGGTAAGTCCCGATGAGCTCAGTGGCCCCACTCCCTGCGCCGATTACGACGTTCGCGCGCTGCTCGGGCATGTGGTCTCCGTGCTGCACAAGCTCGCCCGTGTCGGCATCGGACGCGATGCGCGCGACGTCCCCGATGTCATCGAGGGCATGGCCGACGACGGCTGGGCGAGCGCATTCGCCCAGGCCCGCAGCGAGGTCGAGCGGGTGTGGGCCGATGACGAGAAGCTCGACCGAATGGTCGAGCTACCGTGGGCCACGCTGCCCGGCCGGACTGCCCTCGATGCCTACACCCACGAGTTCACCGTCCATTCCTGGGACCTCGCACATGCCACCGGGCGGCTCGCCGAACTCGACCCGGACCTTGCCGCGCAGGCACTCGAGGCATTCTCGAAGTTCGCGCCGCCGGAGGCCCGCAGCGAGCAGGGTCCGTTCAGCCCGGTCGTACCGGTGCCCGACGACGCCG
Organism: Streptomyces capparidis; assembly: GCF_054782095.1. Classification (NCBI taxonomy): domain Bacteria; kingdom Bacillati; phylum Actinomycetota; class Actinomycetes; order Kitasatosporales; family Streptomycetaceae; genus Streptomyces; species Streptomyces capparidis. The sequence continues at coordinate 101,800 of NZ_BAAGTD010000025.1, forward strand.
ACGTCTACACCCGGCTGGCCGCCTACCTGGGGCGCCGACCATAGTCGGCAGCACGGATCGCGGCCTTGGGACGATAGAACCATCGGCTGTCGGACGTGCCTGTTTGCCGGCCGGCGTGTCAGAAGAGAGCGTCTCGGACCCGCAGCCGCCGTGGGCGGTGGGGCCGAGTTGGGCGAGCTCGCCCTCGATGTCGATGTCGGGAGCGTCGTGTTGCACCGGGGCGCTGCGACGCTTGTCCCGTGCTCACGAGACCGGTGATCCTCCCCTGTCGTGTGCGGACAGGTGCTCGAAGGTCTCGCCGGTGGCGGTGAGGGTGCGGGTGACGTGCCGGCCACCGTAGACCCAGTAGATCCGCATGACGCCCTCGCCGCGGTTGAGGAACCGGTGCGGGACGCCTGCCGGCACCCAGGTCGCCTCGCCGGGCTTCAGATCGAACAGCTCGCCGTCGATCTCCGCGGTCGCCCGGCCCTCGAGGATCAGGACCGACTCCTCGACGTTGTGGCTGTGCAGGGGGAGGCCGGTGCCGGGCTGGAAGATGGTCTGACCGGTGGTGATGACGGCCTGCTCGGAGTTCCACTTGCCGACGTAGGGGATGGTGGCCACACCGCCGCCGCGATCGAAGCGTTCGACCTGGCCGGGGCGGATGAGCAGGTTCGGTTCCACGGGCTCGGGGCGCATGGCCAGGGCTCCTTCAGGGGTGGTGGAACAGGCGGCGGGAGAGCGTGTTGACCTGGCTGCCCGGAACGACGTACTTCGCCGCCGCCTCGCGCCAGGCCTTGAAGTGGGGCGCTGAGCGGTGGGCCGCGACGGCGGCTTCGTCGTCGTAGATCTCGTGGAGGACGAAGTGGTGGTCGTCGGCCAGGTCGCACATGACGTCGAAGGAGCGGCAGCCGGGCTCGTCGGTGAAGGAGCGCTCGGCGTTCCGCTCGATGGCGGCGAGGAAGGCGTCCCGGCAGCCTGGGACGACCTGGAGGGACACGGTCAGCGCGATCACGTGGTCGGCTCCTGGGGGATGGGGGCGGGCAGGGGTACGGCGGTGGTGTCGGCGACGCGGGCGAGGGCGGCCCAGGTGTCGTCGGCGACCGTGACGCCCTCGGTGCGCAGGCGCTGGGCGGTGCGGAGCTCGGGCTCGCCGGGGAGGAGGATCTCGGCGGTGCCGGGAGCGGCGGGGGTGGACTTGGTCTCCTCGATCAGGGCCTCCATCCGTTGCGTGAACTGGGCCGGGTCGGTCATCGACCGGATGTCGATGCAGATCAGCAGATGTCCGACGCCGCTTCGGCCGGTGGGGCGGTAGGGGCCGACGACCGCCGAGCCGAAGGCGCTGCCGGTGAGCACGCCCGCCAGGACGTCGAACATGAAGGCGATGGCGTAGCCCTTGTGGCCGGCCATGGGCAGGATCAGGCCTTCGAGGGCGCGTTGCGGATCGGTGGTCGGCACGCCGTCCGTGTCGGTCGCCCAGCCGTCGGGGATCGGTTCGCCGCGCTCCTTGGCGTGGTAGATCTTGCCGCGCGCCACGGCGGTGTTGGCGATGTCCAGCACGACCGTGCCGTACCGGCCGCCCGGCGCGGCCATCGACCACGGATTGGTGCCGATCCGCTTCTCCCTGCCGCCCCAGGGGGCCATCGCCGGGCTGGCGTTCGTGGCCAGCAGCGCCACACAGCCCTGTTCGGCGGCCCTGCGGGTGAAGTACGCGGCAGTCCCGAAGTGACCGGAGTTGCGCACCGCGACCGCGCTGATCCCATGCCGTCCGGCGCGCTCCACACCCCATCCCACCGCACGGTCGGCGAGTACCTGGCCGAGACCGTCGCGGCCGTCCACCACCAAGACGGCGCCGTTGTCGCCGACGACCCGCGGGGCGGCGACGGCGGCTGTCGCCCCGTTCTCGATCCGGGCCAGGTACCACGGCAGACGCAGCATCCCGTGGGACGGATGCCCCCACAGTTCCGCGGTCACCAGGGTGTCCGCGAGCAGACGGGCGTCCGCGGCCGGAACGCCGTGGGCTTCGGCGGTGGCGGCGGCGAACCTCAGCAGGTTGGCGGCGCCGACGGTGTACGGCACAGAACGGCCCTCGCATCGAGCTGCGTGTTGTATTCATCGCTGTATACAGCTTCTCCCTGTATACAGCACCGGGGCGCACGGAGGCCACACGGCCGCACTTGGGGGGGGTACTGTTCGGGGGTACGGTCGAGGGGGCGGCTCAGCGGGCCGCGTCCAGATGGACGTCCGCGCCCCGCGTGGAGTCCTGGCCGGTCAGGCTGTCGATGAGCGCCTGAAGCGTCTGCGCCAGATGGTGCCGGCAGGCCGCCTCCGCCGCTTGGGCCTCCCCCTGGAGGACCGCTTTCAGCATCGCGCGGTGCTCCTCCAACGACGTGAGCATGCGGCGCGGCCCGCTGTGCGACAGATGCCGCAGCCGCACGGTCTGGCTGCGCAGATCACGGATCGTGCGGGCGAGGTACGGGTTGCGGCACGCGGCGATGACCGCTTGGTCGAAACCCTCGGTGACCTCGTAGAACTCCTGGTACGACCGCGCCTGGGCGGCGGCGTCCCGCCCACGGAACGACTCGTCGAACTCCTCCAGCCGATCCAGCAGCCCGCGGAACGGCACCAGCACGCGCTCCTCGACCGCCCCCGCCGTCGCGACCGACGCGGCCGCCGGCGGCTCCAGCAGCATCCGGAAGTCGAACAGGGCCCGCACCCCACCGAGCGAGATCGGCGCCACGCGGGCCACCTCCCCCGGCACGAAGACGACCAGCCCCTCCGCGGCCAGCCGTCGGATCGCCTCCCGCACCGGCGTCCGCGAGGCCCCCAGTTCCTGCCCCAGCCGGACCTCGCTCAGCCTGGCCCCCGGCCGCAGCCGCAGCGACTCGATGTCGCCCTTCAGCCGCTCGTACACGGCCTCGCTCTTACCGGTTGCCCGAGCCATGGAACTCCTCGCCGCCCAGCCGCACACCCTGCTGTATACAGGCTAGCGCGCCCCTCCCGCTCCCGGGTCGCCGGGGACTGCGGCGGTGGCGAGCCGCGACCTCATGAGCCGACCGATGAGGCAGGCGTGGCTGCGAGGCCTGGTTCGTCGCAGGTCGCCTCCGGGTCCGCGCCCTCCGGGGGTGCCGCCATCCCCGCTAGTCGGTGTTACCGTATAGTGGTACTCGGTGACACGAAGTACCAGCGGAACCGAGCGCCGGGGAGGGATTGCGATGGACGACCTGACGGAGATGCTGAAGGGCACCCTCGAAGGGTGCGTGCTGGAAATCATCGGCAGCGAGGAGACCTACGGGTACGCCATCACCCGCCGGCTGAACGACCTCGGCTTCACCGACGTCATCGAGGGGACGGTGTACACCATCCTGCTGCGGCTGGAGAGGAACGGTCTCGTCCAAGTGACGAAACGACCATCCGAGGTCGGCCCGCCGCGCAAGTTCTACGCGCTCAACGAAGCCGGACGCGAGGAGCTCGCACGGTTCTGGGCGAAATGGCAGTACCTCTCCTCACGCATCGACAAGCTCAAGGAAGGCGGGAGATGAACTTCTGGCAGACCGTCACAGGCAGCGATCTCACCAGGCAGTGGAAGGCGTTCGAAGCCCGGGCCCAGGCCCTGCCGGACGACCACCGGGCCGCGTGGGAACAGATCAAGACCCACCTCCTCCCCCACGGGGACTTCACCGGCCGCAACCTGACACCGATGGCCGACGCCGCCCTGGCACTGCTCGAAGAAGCAGCCGCCGACGGGCACAGCGTCCACGAGGTGCTCGGAGACGACATCCGGGGCTTTGCCACGGCACTGGCCGGCGGACACGGGGCTCGGACCTACCGCGACCGGTGGCGCGAGCAGTTGAACAGGAACGTCGCGAGGAAACTGAACCGGCTGGGAGGCTGACGTGGGCATCCACGACATCATCGAGGGCAAGAAGCAGTGGCGGGCACACACGGCCCGAGTCAAGGCACTCCCGCCGGACTACCGGATCGTCTACAAGGAGATGGAAAGGTACCTGTTCAAGGTCGGACCGATCGACCTGCCCGACGGGCCCCTGCTCCCCGGGATCGTCGACTTCTTCGAACAGGGCGCCGCCGCGGGCAAGGGAGTACTGGAACTCACCGGCACCGACGTCGCCGCGTTCTGCGACGACCTGATCAAGGACCACCCCACTCACGCGGACCTGCACCAGCAATCCCTCGGCACCCAGCCCGCCCCCAGGAGCGGGCAGCAGCCCGACCCCGAACCGAGCCGCGAGCAGCACCAAGGACCGCGGAAGCAGCGCTGACACCTGCCGCACGCACGCCCCGCACAAGGCACAGCGCTCCGCGCACGCCGCTCGCGCACCCGGACGGCACCCGAGACCCCGCGACGCCCCGCCCCCTGCGCTCAGGGCGTGCCCGGTCTCGGGCGGGGCGTCGCGGTCCCACGCGCCGGCCGTCTCAGCTCCGGCGAGTTCTCCACAGACGCCGACGGCGTCGATCCAAGCGGCCATCCTGTCACCGCGGGGCGAGGCCACATTGCTCAGCGCACGGATGGAACGCCCGGCGACGGTGACCTTCGACGACGACGGCCGTTGATCAGATCATGATGAAGCACAGCATCTTCGCCACTGCCGTTCTCGCCATCGGCACGGCTGTCATGGCCACCGCCCCGGCGCACGCGGGAATCGCCGACGGCACTCTCAACAACGCCCAGATCCTCGACCATGTCTCGCTGCTGAACACGAACATCGACAGCGACCCGCAGATCAGCGGGAACAACAACAGCAACACCCGCGCAGACGGCGCACTGAACAACGCCATCGGCCAGCACCGGTAGGCCGCTCGCCGCAGGTGCCCACCAAGCCCGCAAGCGTGCTGGTGGGCAGCCGGCGCCCCTGGCACCAGCGAGCCAGGACGGCCACGGCCCAGATCACCGACGCGGTCTGCCGCACCTACCACCAGGCGGGTGCGCGCTCGGTCCCCGTCGTCGCCATCCACCGCCTCGCCCCCCGTTGACCGCCCCACCCACGGTCAACGGGCCCCGGCGAGGGCCGCGCCGCCGCGGGTGTTCAGGAGACGACGACAGGTGCGCCGCTCAGCGCGACACCGGCCCGGCGCAGCTCGTCGAGTGCGGTGCGCGTGGTGTCGGCGGCGACGCCGGCGGTGTAGTCGAGCAGGACCCGCACGGTGAAGCCCGCGCGCACTCCGTCCAGCGCGGTGGCCTTCACGCAGTGATCGGTCGCGATGCCGACGACGTCGAGCTCGGTGATGTCGCGGGCTCTCAGCCAGGCGGACAGTGTCGTGCCGTCCTGAGCCGAGCCTTCGAAGCCGCTCTTCGAGGCGGAGTGCCTGCCTTTGAAGAAGACCTCGTCGACGTGTCCGGAGTCGACTGCGGGCACGAAGTCCGGATGGAACTCACCTCCCTCACTGCCGACGACGCAATGCACGGGAAACGAGTCGTGGAAGTCGGGGTTCTCGGAGAAGTGGGCGCCCGGGTCGATGTGGTGGTCGCGGGTGGCGACGACGGCGGCGTACTGCCCCTCGGCGCGCCGGACCAGGTCGGCGATGGCCGCGGTCCGGTCAGCGCCGCCCTTCACCGGAACGGTGCCGCCCTCGCAGAAGTCCTTCTGCACATCGACGATGATCAGTGCACGACGCATGGAAAGCCCTTCCAGTGATCCTCTCCCCGATGGCCATCGTTCCTCCGGAGGGCGCGAGGCGCCACTCGCCCGTCGTCCACCCGGCCGAGGCGGCCCGCACGGCGGCGAGGTGCAGCGCTTCCCGGAACGCCACGTCGCCACGGACCCCCACGAGCACTCTGGGACATCACCACGGCGACGTGGCACCGGGCGGGCCGCTGAATGACGCCGGGCTGGGCGGTCGGCGCCCATGAAGGCGTGGCCGCTGGTGAGTTCTCCCCCACGCGGCACGTCCTCGCTCTGAAGGCGGCGCGCGTCGCGCTCCCGGCGCGCGATCCGGTGCCCGAGCTCGGCCTCGGCGTCCACCACGTTGGCCCGCCCCGGGATCTCGCCCCCGGGGCAGGACGGTGGGCGAGCCGGCGGTCCGCCCGTCACGTGATATCGATCCGAGGCGCCCCCGGTGTGCCGCGGCGGGTCCGGGGAGGTCCGCTTCGCCGTCGCACGGTGGGCCGTCCGGGGTGGTGCGGTCGTGTCATGCCGTCGCGTCCAGGGCGGAGGCGAGGGCGTCGGCCACGCGTTCCACGTCCGCCTCCGACGTGCGCCAGTTGCTGAACGCCGCGCGCAGCGCCGGGGTCCCGTCGTGCACGGTCGGCGTCAGGAACGTCTCGCCGGTGGCGGCGACCGCGCGGGCCAGGGCGCCGACGCGCTCCTGGGTGGGGTTGCCGGCCAGGGTGAGGCAGACGACGTTCAGGCGGACCGGCGCCGTCAGCCGCAGCCCCGGTGTGCGGGTGACGTACTCGCCGAGGCGGTGCGCGAGCGCCGCGTTCCGCTCGACGATCTCCCGGTGCCCGGCGCGCCCGTAGGCGACGAGGGAGAACCAGGCGGGCAGGGCGCGCAGCCGCCGGGAGTTCTCCGGGGTGAGGTGCAGTTGGTCGGGGTCGCCCGTGGGGAGGCCGAGGTACGGAGAGGCGTTGTGGAACACCGCGACCTGAAGGTCCCTGCGGCGGGTGAACTGGACGGCCGCGTCGTAGGGCACGTTGAGCCACTTGTGCAGGTCGACGCAGACCGAGTCGGCCGCGTCGAGGCCGTCGACGAGGTGCGCGTACCGCGGGGACAGGGCGGCGAAGGCACCGAACGCCGCGTCCACGTGCAGCCAGAAGTCGTGCCGTTGCCTCAGGGCCGCGATCGCCCGCAGGTCGTCGAAGTCGACGGTGTTCACGGTGCCGGCGTTGGCCACCACGATCGCGGGCCGGCCGCCCAGCTCCGTCAGGGCGGCGTCGAGCGCGGCGACGTCGACGGCCTCGCGTCCGCCCGCCGCCACGGGCACGTGCCGCAGCCGGTCCCGGCCGATGCCCAGCACCGACAGCGCCTTGGAGACGCTGGAGTGCGGGCTGCCGGACAGCACGTCGACCGGCCCCAGGGCGGCCGCGCCGTCCCGCGACACCGACACCCCGAGACGCTCGCCCAGCCACTCGCGGGCGATGGCGAGACCCACGGTGTTGGACGCGGTCGCGCCGGTCACGAACGCCCCGCTGTGCGCCTCCCCGAGACCGAACAGCTCCCGCAGCCACACCGTGGTCTGCCGCTCGAGCGCCGTGGCCCAGGAGCCGGCGCTGTTGGAGACGTTCTGGTCGTAGGCGCCGGTCAGCCAGTCGCCGGCGAGGGACGCGGGCGTCGCGCCGCCGGTGACGAAGCCGAGGTAGCGCGGGCCCGCCGAGGCGGAGAAGCCCGGCGCCCACCGCTCGGTGAACCGGGTGAGCGCCGCCTCGCCCCCGACGCCGCGGTCTGGTAGGGCCTCGGGGCCCGGCGCCGCGTCGAGGCGGGTCACGGGTCGCTCGGCCAGACCGGCCACCTCCCGGGCGGCGAGGTCGCGGGCGGATTGCAGGAGTTCGGGAAGCCGGGTGAGGTCGTCGGCGAGGGTGCGGTGCATGGGGCGGAGCCTAGGCGGTACCCGCCGTCCGCGACTGGTCCACTTGGGGGAAACTGGATCGGTGACGTCAGGATTCCCCGCCGCCCTCGGCGACTGGCGGGAGCGCCGGGGGCCGCTGGCCGGCGCGCTCGCGGCCGCCGTCCGCGAGGCCGTCGCCGACGGCCGTCTGACCGCCGGCACCCGGCTGCCGTCCGAACGGGAGCTCGCGCGCGTCCTCGGCGTCAGCCGCGGCACGGTGGTCGCGGCTCTGGCCCTGCTGCGGGACGGGGGCTGGCTGCGGACCCGGCACGGCAGCGGCAGCGTCGTCCGCCTGCCCGCCCGGCTCACCGAGCGCACCGCGCCCTGGTCCCTGGACGGGGGCGGGGCCGGCGACGCGCCGCTCGACCTCACCCTCGCCGTCACGGCCGCGCCCCACGGCGCCTTCCTCGCCGCGCTCGACCGGGCCGCCGGGCGCAGCGCCGCCCTGCTGCTCGACTCCGGTGTCGCCACCGGGGGGCTGCCGCACCTGCGGGACCTCCTGGCCCACCGTTACACCCGGGCGGGCCTGCCGACCCGCCCCGAGCAGATCCTGGTCACCTCCGGCGCCCGGGCCGCCCTCACCCTGCTCCTCGACCATCTGCACACCGGCCGCCGGGGGCCCGTCGCGGTGGAGAGCCCCACCTATCCGGGAACGCTGGCCGTGCTGCGCCACCGCCGGGCCCGGCTGCTGCCCGTGTCCGTGTCCGCGTCCGGTGGCTGGGACACCGGCCGGCTCACGGCCGCCGCGCGGCGCGGGGGCGCCCGCCTCGCCTGCCTCGTCCCCGACTTCCACAACCCCACGGGCGCCCACATGGACGAGGCGGCCCGCGCCGAGGTCGCCGGCGTCGCGGAACGGTACGGGCTGACCCTCCTCGCCGACGAGACGATGCGCGAACTCGACCTGAGGACACCGGCCGGGACCGAGCCCCACCTGGCCGGCCCCCGGGTGGTCCAGATCGGTTCGGTGAGCAAGACGCTGTGGAGCGGCCTGCGCGTCGGCTGGATCCGCGCCGGCGCCCGGCTCGTGCGGGAGCTGCTGCTCAACCCGCTCCAGGCACAGCTCTCCCCGCCTCCGCTGGAGCAGGTCCTCGCGGCCGAGCTGCTGGGCGAGGGACTGGCCGGCGTGCTGGCCGACCGGCGCGAGCGGCTGCGCGCCCAGCGCGACCACCTGGCCGGGCTGCTCGCCGGGACGGGATGGAGGTACTCGGTCCCGGACGGGGGGCTGTCGCTGTGGCTGCGCCTCGGCGACGGCACGACGGCCGCCGGGCTGGCGGCGAGCGCCGGCCGGCACGGTCTGGCCGTGACCCCGGGCCCGCTGTTCGCGGCCGACGGGGTGACGCTCGCGCACCATCTGCGGCTGCCGTTCACGGCGACGCCGGACGTGCTCACCCGCGCGGTGGACGTGCTGCGGCAGTGCGCCTCCCGCCAGGCACCGGCCGGCTGAGCGCGCGCCTCGGACGCGGGGCCGGAAGCGTGCCCGCCCGGCGGCAGGCGGGCCGCCGGGGGCCGGGTCGGTCGTCCGTGCGGCGGCCCAGCTCACGGCCGTGGCCAGGCGCAGCCGGGCCGGCGCGGCCCGGACCCCGCCGCGGATCTCCGACCCGGCCTTGGCCGGCCGCCGGGGGTGGGCTCGTTCCTCCGGAACGTACCGCCTCGGGCGTGGCGAAGAGGACAGCGTCCGGTTCGCAGGCGCCTGCGCGGCGTTCGACGGGCATCGCGCTGTGAGTGGTGCGGGGAGGCGACGGTGGCGTTGGCCCGGTGCACGGTGTCGGCCTCGCCGTCGCCGCCCGCCATGCGTATCCGTCATGTCTGGCATCGACAAGTATCGCTTGTGCACATGGCTTCCTGGAGGGAGGTTGGAGGTGTTCCCCGGAAATGGCAGGAGAGAGATCATGACCACCTGGCTCATCACCGGAGCCTCCCGTGGCATCGGCCGTGAACTGACCGAGCAGGTGCTGGCCCGGGGCGACCGGGTCGCCGCCACCCTGCGCAAGCCCGAGCAACTCGACGACCTCGCCGAGCAGTACGGTGACCGCCTGTGGCGCAGCCGTCTCGACGTGACCGACACCGCCGGGATCGAGCAGGTGCTGAGCCGGGCCTTCGCCGAGCACGAGCGCATCGATGTCGTCGTGTCCAACGCCGGCCTCGGTGTCTTCGGCGCGGCCGAGGATCTCAGCGACGAGCAGGTCCAGAGGGTGATCGCCACCAATCTCACGGGTTCCGTCCAGCTCGCCCGCCGCGCGGTTCCCCACCTTCGTGAGCAGGGCGGAGGCGTGTTCGTGCAGATGTCGAGCATGGGCGGGCAGATCACGTTCCCCGGGTTCGCGATCTACCACGCCACCAAGTGGGGTGTGGAGGGCTACTTCGAGGCACTGGCGAACGAGGTGGCCCCCTTCGGGATCAGGACGATGCTCGTCGAGCCCGGGATGGTCCGGACCGGTTTCTTCGACGCGGCCGAGCGGGTTCCGCTCGGTGAGCCGTACCGTGGCGGTCCGATGGACGTCCCCGAGGTCCGGGTCGAGGACATGGTCGGCAGTCAGTCGGGTGTCGCGCACGCCACCATCGAGGCGGCGCTGTCCGAGAATCCGCCCCTGCGGCTACTGCTGAATTCCGACGCCTACGAGGCGGTCACCGCCACCGTCCGGGCGCGGCTCGCCGCCCTGGAATCACAGCGCGACAGCGCGTACGCCGCAGACGCGGAACATCCTGCGCCCGTCGATTGAGCGAGGCCCCGTCAACTGGGCGACGAATGGGAGCGGCGCGGGTGTGCCATGAGGGAGGCGGAGGGGCTCCCTTGCCAGCTCTGAACGCCACGCATATCGTCTCGATCATGGCGGAACTGACGCTGACCGGCCTGCGCGTCCTGCTGGAAGTGGCTCAGCGGGGGTCGTTCACCGCGGCGGCGGAGGCGCTGGGCTACACCCAGTCCGCGATCTCGCGGCAGATCAGCGCCACCGAAGCCGCAGCCGGAGCCTCGTTGTTCGAACGGCATGCCCGCGGGGTGCGGGCGACGCAGCCGGGAGAGGCCCTGCTGCGGCACGCCCGGCAGGTGATCGCCCAACTGGAAGCAGCCGAACTGGAGATGGCCGGGCTCCGCGACCGGCTCGCGGGCCGCCTGGCCGTCGGCGCCTACCCGACGGCGGCGGCAAGCCTGGTGCCGCGGGCCATCGCACGCCTGCGCGCGGCGCATCCGGCCCTCACCGTGGGCCTGTGGGAGGCGTCCAGCCCCGCACAACTGCGCCACCTGCGCGCGGGACGCATCGAGGTGGCCGTCGTGGCGATCGGGGAAGGCCTTCCCGACTACGACTTCACGGGCCTGCGCGTCGAAGCCGTGCCCACCGGCCGGGGCCTGGGCGTTGTCGTCAGCGCCGACCACCCGCTGGCCTCCCGTGAGGAGGTGCACATCGATGACCTGGCCCAGGAGGCATGGATCGTCGGGTCCGGTGACGAAGGCAGCCCCCAGTTCGGCGCCTGGCCCACCCTGGAAGCGCCTCGGGTGGCCTATGAGGCCCGCGGCTGGCAGACCCGGCTGGGGCTCGTCGCCGCCGGACTGGGGGTCTCCGTCCTTCCTCGGCTGGCGGCCGACGCCGTCCCGCGGAGCGTGAAGTGGCTGCGTGTCCGCGACCCCGCGCTCGTCATCAGACGGGAGACGGTCATGGTCACGGCGGCTGAGCGATCGGCCGGTGCGAGTGCCATGCTCCGGGCGATGCGGGAGGAACAGCCGGACCCCGTCAGCCGGTGACGGCTGTCCGCGGACTGTCCCGGTGCGCTCGGGCGGCTGCCATCATCCGGATCTCCGTATGATGTGGACGGCCTGTCCATTAGCTGCGGCACAGAAATGCGCGCGTAGCCCACGAAGGAGGTTGGCCATGTCCGGGAGCTCGACCGCTCGCCGAGGACGAGGTCGTCGGCCGGCCGCGGAGGTGCGTGCGGGCGTGCTCGAGGCAGCCGGGCGAATCCTGCTGAGAGACGGTCTGCGAGCCGTCACGTTCGACCGCGTCGCGACGGAGGCGGGATCGAGCAAGGTGACCCTCTACAAGTGGTGGCCGTCGCCGGGTGCCCTCGCGGCCGAGGCGTACTTCGCCCGAAGCCGTCGCGCGCTGAGCTTCGCCGACACCGGCGATGTGCGTGCCGACCTGATCGCCCAGCTCGGCGCGTTCGTGCGCTGGCTGTCGGACGAGGGCGCGGGAAAACCCGTGTCCGAGCTCATCGGCGCCGCCCAGATGGACCCGGACCTCGCCCGCTCATGGACGGAGAGCTACGCCCTGCCCCGCCGCGAGCTCGCCCGCATCCGTCTCCGCGCCGCCCAGCAGCAGGGTCAACTGCGCGAGGACGCGGACCTCGACGTCATCGTCGATCAACTGTGGGGAGCCTGCTACCACCGGTTGCTCGTACTCAAGGTCCCCCTCGACGACTCGCTCGTGGAACGCCTGGTCGACCAGGCGCTGCGCGGCGCGGCGCCGTGAGGAGCGTCCATCGGCGAGGCGCCCTCCGCTGAGCGTTCCCCACGCGTCGAGCGCGGAGCGACGGCGGCACCTCCGCCGGTCGCAGGTCTTGGCACGGATGCCGTCGCGGCGGCCGCCACCGTCCCTGCCCGCGGATCACGCCGGGCATGACCGGGGGGGGTGCTCCCGTACCGCTGCCATCAAGTTTGTGGACTGCTTGTACATTTCCTTGTATCGTAACGAGTGAACAAGTCGTCCATATATTCAAGAGGGCCGGGTCATGGCGAACAGCACAGGCTGCATCCGTGGCCGCCCACCTGCCGGTCCTGTCCGCGGCGCTCCATCCGGACGAAGCGCCGCGGACCTTCGCTTTCGGCGCCACGGACGCCCTCTGGACCGACCGCGTCCTTCCTGTACTACCTGTCCCCGATACGGCGTCAGGGGTCGGTTCGCCCTCTGACGTGACGCCAGGGTCGCTTCGTTCGCGTGAGGCGGTCCGCCACGGCCCGAGCCACCCTGCTCCTCCTTCCTCCGCACCGCCCACGAGGTCGCCTTCGCCGCCTCCGCCCGGGTGACCGCCCGGGATGCCCCGTGCACGGCACCGAGACGTGCTGATCGCCGGCGCCGCCCCGCGCCGAGGAACGCGCATTCTCCGTCACGTATCCGCGAGGAGACACAGACGCATGTACGAGAACGAGGACCACTCAACCGACGGGCACAGCCGCCGCGGCGTGCTCAAGGCCGGCGCCGTCAGCGCCGCCTTGGCCGCGTCGGGCGGCGTGGCGCCGACCGCGCTCGCCGCTTCCGACGGCGCGGAGCCCCTCCTGCCGCCGGCGTCGGCGGGCGAGGTCACCCTCCGTGTGAACGGGGTGGAACGCCGACTCACCGTCGAGTCCCGCGTCACCCTGCTGGACGCGTTACGTGAGCGTCTCGGCCTGACGGGGACGAAGAAGGGCTGCGACCGCGGCGAGTGCGGCGCCTGCACCGTCCTCGTCGACGGCCGACGCGTCAAGTCGTGCATCACACTCGCGATCATGGAAGACGGCCGGGAGATCACCACGATCGAGGGTCTGGCCTCGGGGGACGCGCTGCACCCCGTGCAGGAGGCGTTCATCCGACGTGACGCCTTCCAGTGCGGTTTCTGCACCCCCGGGCAGATCCTGTCGGCCGTCGCGTGCATCCGAGAGGGCCACACCGGCTCCGACGCCGAGATCCGCGACTGGATGAGCGGAAACCTGTGCCGGTGCGGCTGCTACCCGAACATCGTCGAAGCAGTCCGGGACGCGGCGAAGGGAACCGGGCGGTGAAGCTTTTCGACTACGCGCGTGCCTCGCGTGTCTCCGAGGCCGTCGGTCTGGTCGCGGACCACCCTGGCGGCGCGTTCATCGGGGGCGGGACCGAACTGACGAATCTGATGAAGGACGGTGTCCTCGCCCCCGACCTCGTCGTGGACGTCAGCGGGCTCCCCCTGTCCCGCATCGGCCTGGGTGAGGGCCGGCTCCACATCGGGGCCACGGCCCGCATGGGGGATGTCGCCGACCACCCGTCGGTCCGTGAGCGGTTCCCCGTCGTCTCCGAGGCCCTGCTGGCCTCCGCGTCCCCGCAGGTGCGCAACAGGGCCACCATCGCCGGGAACCTCATGCAGCGGACCCGCTGCTGGTATTACCGGGACGTCGGCAGTGCCTGCAACAAGCGCGAGCCCGGCAGCGGCTGCCCGGCCATCGGCGGGCAGAACCGCCGGCATGCGATCCACGGCGGCAGCGATCACTGCATCGCTGTCCACCCGTCCGATCTGGCCGTCGCGCTGAGCGCCCTGGAAGCCACGGTGCTCACCCTCGGGCCGGACGGCCGCCGCTCCATCCCCATCGGGGACTTCTACCGCCTGCCCGGCTCCACCCCGCACCAGGAGACCGCGCTGCGCCACGGTGAGCTCATCACCGGTGTCGAGATCCCCGAGAGCCGACTGGCGGTCGACTCCCGTTACCTCAAGCTGCGCGACCGGGCCGCGTTCGAGTTCGCCGTGGTCTCCGTGGCCGCCGCCCTGACCCGACAGGACGGGGTGGTCACCGACGTCCGGCTGGCGTTCGGAGGCATCGCGACCCGGCCGTGGCGCTCGCCCCGGGCCGAGGAGGCGCTGCGCGGCCGCCCCCTGCGCCGAACCACCATCGCAGCAGCCGGCCGCGCCCTGGTCGAAGGCGCTGCCCCACGCGAGCACAACGCGTTCAAGGTCGAGCTGGTGCAGCGCGCCCTGGCCCACATCCTCGAGGACCTCGGAGGCCGGAAATGAGCCAGATCGTGGGCAGGCCCGTCGCCCGGGTCGACGGGCGCGCCAAGGTCACCGGGGCGGCCGGCTACGCCGCGGACGTCCAGGTCCCGGGAGCCCTGTACGGCTTCCTGGTGCTGAGCACCATCGCCAACGGACGCGTCACCGGCATCGACGTCCGGGAGGCCGAGCGCTCGCCCGGTGTGGTCGCCGTCTTCACGCACCGGAACATGCCCCGCCTGGCAGTGCCCACATCGCCCGGCGCCGCCTACTGGAAGCGGGTCATCCCCCTACAGGACGCGGACATCCACCACAGCGGCCAGCCTGTGGCCTACGTGGTGGCCGAGACCCTGGAGCAGGCCCAGCGAGCCGCCTCGCTCGTCGTCGTCTCCTGTGAGGCACGCGCTCCCCAGGTGGGTCTCGCCGCATCCATGGACGAGGCGTTCGTGCCCTCGCAGAGCCTCGAGGGCCCCAACGAGACCACCCGTGGCGACCTCGCCGCAGGGCTGGCGGAGGCGGACGTCCGCATCGACGTCGACTACACCACGCCCATGCACCACCACAATCCCATGGAACCGTCCGCGACGACCGCCGTCTGGGACGGCGACCGGTTGACTGTGCACGAGACCGCCCAGGGCATCAACGCCACCAAGCTCAGCCTGGCCGAGTCGCAGGGCGTGCCGGACGCGAACGTCCGCGTCCTGTCCCCGTTCCTGGGCGGAGGATTCGGCGCCAAGGGCCCGGTGTGGCCGCACACCATGCTCACCGCCGCCGTCGCCCGCCGGTTGGGGCGGCCGGTCAAGCTGGTGCTCACCCGTGCCCACACCTACACCTGCAACGGCCACCGCGCCGAAGCCCACCAGCGGCTGAGGATCGGAGCCGAACGGGACGGCACCCTCACCGCCATCGAGCACATCTCCACGTCCCAGGTCAGCCGTACCGAAGAGTTGCTGTTCAACACCTGTGAGCCCACCCGCATGCTGTACGCCTGCCCCAACGTGCATGTCGTCCAGCGGGCGGTGCGGCTCCACCTGCCCGCTCCGAGCAATATGCGCTCACCGGAGGTCGTCGCCTCCCACGGCCTGGAATCGGCGCTCGACGAGCTGAGCCACGAACTGGGCATCGACCCCATCGAGCTTCGGCTGCGCAATCACACCTCGGTCAACCCCGACACCGGCGAACCCTTCGGCAGCAAGCACCTCCGGGAGTGCTACCGCCGCGGTGCGGACGCGTTCGGCTGGAGCAGGCGCGATCCGCGCCCCGGGTCGATGCGCGACGGCGGCAGCCTGATCGGCTGGGGCATGGCGACCGCGGCGCACACGGCCGGCGGAAGGCCGGGGGCCGGTGCCCGCGTCGTGATCTCCGCCGACGGGAAGGCGGTGGTCCAGGTGGCCACCCACGACATCGGTACCGGTACCTACACGGTGATGTCCCAGGTGGCGGCGCAGAGCCTGGGGCTGGAGCTGGGCGACGTGGACTTCGAACTCGGGGACACCGACCACCCGTTCGCCTTCGTCTCCGCCGCGTCCGCCACCGTGCCCGGTGTCGGTGCCGCCGTCAACCGGGCCTGCGCCACCGCCCGCCGAGGCGTGATCGACATCGCCGTCGCGGACACGCGTTCCCCCCTGTACGGCCTACCGGCGGACCAGGTCGCCGTCGAAGGCGGCACCCTGTACGACACCCGCCGGCCCAGGCGCCGCGACAGCGTCCGCGCGGTCATCACCCGACACGGTGAGCCGGTGGAGGCCACCACCAGCCCTGTTCCCATCCCCCCGGGCTACTCCACCGGAGCGGTCTTCGCCGAGGTGCGCGTCGACCCCGGGCTCGGGCAGGTCCGCGTCACCCGCATGGTCGGGGCCTTCGACACCGGCCGGGTCCTCAACCGCAGGACGCTGCGCAGCCAGGCGATCGGCGGCGCGGTCTGGGCCGTGGGCTTCACCCTGACCGAGCACACGATGGTCGACCACCGCACAGGACGGATCGTCAACCCCGATCTGTCGGGCTACCTGGTGCCCGTCAACGCGGACATCCCCGAGGTCCACACCATCTTCGTGGACGAGCCGGACCCGGCCAACGAGGAGGCCCTCGGCGCACGCGGGTTCGGGGAGACCCCGATGACCGGGATGACAGCGGCCATCGGCAACGCCGTGTACCACGCCATCGGGCGCCGCATCCGGGACCTGCCCATCACCCCGGACAAGATCATCGGAGCTGCGTGATGAATGACCTCTGGGAGCGGCTGCACCGTTTCTGGGAGGCCGGCGCGCCGTGCGGGCTCGCCACGGTGGTGTCGACGTTCGGCTCGGCTCCCCGCCATCCGGGAGCCGTCATGCTCTGCGCTCCGGACGGGACTGTCGCCGGCAGCGTGTCGGGCGGCTGCGTGGAAGGGGCCGTGTACGACCTGGCTCAGCAGGCCATGCGGGACGGCGATCCGGTGCTCGAACGCTATGCGGTGAGCGATGACGACGCCGGTGCGGTCGGCCTGACGTGCGGCGGGACCATCGAGGTCTTCGTCGAGCGCGTCGACCGGCGGTCCTTCCCCGAACTGGGCGCCCTCGTGCACCGCGCACGGGCCGGGACCGCCGTCGCCCTGGCCACGGTCGTCGAGTCCGGCGGGTCCGTGCGCGCCGGCGCCCACCTGGTGTGCTGGGCCGACGGCGCGATCGGGAGCACGGGCGACCGCGCCCTCGACGGTGAGGCCGCCGCAGGGGCCCGGCGACTGCTCGGCCAGGGGCGCTCCGGCACGTTCCGTACCGAGTCCGCCGACGCGGGCTCCGTCGGGGGCCCGCGTGTGTTCGTCAACTGCTTGGCGCCCCCACCCCGGTTGCTGGTCTACGGCGCCAGCGAGTTCGCCTCGGCGCTGGCCCGCCAGGGCGCGCTGCTCGGCTTCCGGGTGACCGTGTGCGACGGGCGGCCCGTGTTCACCACTCCCGCGCGTTTCCCGGACGCCGACGAGGTCGTCGTGGACTGGCCGCATCGCCATCTCGCCGCCGAGGCCGCGGCGGGGCGCGTCGACGGCACGACCGTGGTCGTCTCGCTCACGCACGACGCGAAGTTCGAAGTGCCCTTGCTGGAGGCAGCGTTGCGGATGGACCTGGCCTACGTCGGCGCCTTGGGGTCGCGCCGCAGCGCGGAGCGGCGCAGGGCCTCGCTGCTGTCCGCGGGAGTGCGGCGCGACCGACTGGCGCGGCTCAGTTGCCCCGCGGGGCTCGACCTGGGCGGCGCCAGTCCGGCGGAGACGGCCCTGTCCATCCTCTCCGAGATGCTCCTCCTCCGCCACGGCGGCACGGGGGCCCGGTTGTCGGGAACCACGGGCGCGATCCACCGTGAATCCCCGGCACCCGTGCTCTCCTCGTCGGCGGCGGGCCCCATGGGAGCCGAGTGACGCCGGATACTGGCGGGGACGGCGCCCATGCCACCCGGCAGAGCGCCGGCGCGCCGGCGCCGGAGCGGCGAGAGCAGCCGGAGAGCGCGGCCGGCTGCTGTGGCTCTCACCCGCGCTGCCGGGCCGGGCTCACGACCTGAGCGCCGCCCGCATGTCGGTGAGGCTGCCCAACGAATGCACCCTCACCGACAGCACGAGTTGCTCAACTTCGATACCGCCCGCGTATCAGGTGTGAGAAGGGACCCAGTCCCAGTCTCCGACCCCGAACCCACCGTACACAGCGCCCGATTCCGCGGGCCTCAGCGGGATGTAATTGCCGCCGCTCGAGAGGGTGAGATTGACGGTCAGACTTCCTGAACTTCCGGCGTCGTTGTATTCGAATCGGAAGCGCATACCCGACCTCCATTCGCATGCGCTGGTCCAGACGACGTTTGACATTGCTCTTCGCGTCAGTGGCCAGACACAGGCCCGTGGCCCGGTTCTGCAACAGCAGGTACTGGGGATGCGTCGAATCCGAACCACGCCAGTCCCATTGCTGCTGGAAGCCTCCGTTGCACCATGACATGTAGGCTTTCCCGGTGCCGTCCGCGTTCTTCTGTCCCCCCGTCAGACAGTGGCCCTGATCGAAGGTGCCGTTCATGAAGGTCCAGTACACGGGGGCCTGAGCATCGGCCTGGGCGGCGGCCGGCTGCGCGAGCCCGAAACCCAACGCCAGGGCGAATACCGCGGCCGCGGTGCTCCAGTGCTTCTTGATACGCGTCAGTCTCATGCATTGAAATATAACCGGGAGGCCCGCGCCCCACCAGGGCCGAAATCAACGGCATGAGCGGAAGAAAGGGACAGGAAGTATCGAAACAACGCCCTGGCGCGCAAAGTGCGCAGGCTCGCAATCATACGTTTTGATCAAATGTCGTGAACCGGCCGACGCCACCCCGCCCGATTCGACCCTCAGCCGTTCCCTCGGAGCCGAACACGGGGGCGTCAAACCACCCTTGATGAACAGCGCATGAAATTCAACCGAACAGCAGATTATCCGCGTCGGGACTCCATGGAAAAGTAACGGATTTCGGTACCCCTTGCCCTTTTCCTCCGCACACCCGATCGGTTCGGATCTGGTGAAGCGCGTGCCCTCCCGGCTATGTTGTGCCCATGTTGATCAGCAAGCTCAAGAAGCGCCTGAGCGCCGCGGCAGCGATCTTCGCGCTGGCCGCAGGTGTCGGAGTCCTCCAGCCTGCCTCCGCACAGGCGAACGAAGCCGCTCCCGTCTACTGGACATTCGAGAACCGCCTCGCGCCGAGCACGAGCACCATGTGCCTGACCAGCGGTCAGCTAAACGGCGGAACGGCAAAGGTGTTCATGTCGAGGTGTACCGGCAGCAATTTCCAGCAGTGGGACTGGCGCGGCTCCGACGGGACGATCCATCCGACGCTGCAACTCCAGAACAAGGCCACGGGTCTCTGCCTGGCCACCGACAGCAAGAGCTGGTACGAAAACGCCGTCTGGACGAGCAGATGCGAGTGGAGGGACGGCATGCGCTTCCACTACGACGGCGAGCTCGGCTACATCATGAGCGAGCTGAAACACCCCAACGTCTTCCTGCACGTCGACCGCGACTCCGTGGCGGTGTACAGCTCCGTTGAATCGGGCTACGGCGCGAGCAGTTGGGTGGGCTACCACTCCTGAGCCCCGCACCGCCCCGCTCAACAAAGAGAAAGCCCACTCCTCGCCCCACGGCAAGGGCGGGGCTTTCTCGCATGTCTTCGCGTTGCGCGACCGCACGGCCGTTTGGAGGGGTGACCTCACGGCCGGAGCCCGCCTCGCCAGTGCTGTGACCGCGAACCGTTCACCGCGTTGGTCGCGATGTCCTCGACCGCTGGACGGTTGGACGACCCGGCCCGTGCGGTGAGTGAGCCCTCCTCAGGTCCTCCCTTGGCGGGTGTGCCCTCATCCGCAGGGCGGATACGGTTCGCCGTGGGGGAGGAAGCGTGGCCGCCGTGTCCAGGCCAGCATGTACGTCATGACGACAGCGATCGCCCCTCTCCCCGCCTACGCACCTGCGCCTGTGTGGGCTCGCCGCGCCGCGCACGCCATCGCGCTGTGCGCCGTCCCGTCGGGCCTGTGGCGCATCGCCATGGCATCCGGTGTCCATGTGGGCTACAGCGACCAAGTGCTGCGCGATGTCTTCGACATCCCAGGCTGGGGCATCGCATACGTCGTCGGCCTCTCGGTCCTCACCGAGCTGGCCGCTCTGTTTCCGCTGCTGCTCGTCAGCGACCGGTGGAGACCGCTGCACCCCAGGGTCCTCACCCCGCTGGCCTGGACCGCCTCGGGCGTCCTGGTCCTGGTGGCACTGTGGCAACTCGTGGTCGCTTTCACCGTCGAGAGCCGGACGTACATGTCGAGCGATACGGCACAGACCGTCTGGGGGCTCGCTTTCGCCCCGCTGTTCGCCATCCCGGCCCTGATGACCGCGGTGACCTGGTCGTACGCGAAGCGGCACCGGGCACGGGGACAGGCATAACCCCTACCACGTCCTTGACATCGGCCAACTCCGTCCCACCGCTTCCCGGCCCGACAAGCGTGGCCGACGGCAGTCTCCGGCCCGGAAAAAATCAGGCGCGCCGCGCCGCCCGGCGTGGTATCCCCGCTCCATGGACGATCTCCTCACGGAACGGCTCATCCTCCACCCGCTCTCCCCGGCCGAGGCCGAACGGGTGGCGGCGCGCGAGCCCGGGGACGGCGACCTGTGGTCGCCCGGGTACCCGACCACGATGGACACCGAGGCGGCCGGCAGCTTCCTGAGGCGCTGTGCCGAGAGCGGCGACCAGCGGCCGTTCGGTGATTACCAGATCCGCCGCCGCGACGACGGCCGCGCCATCGGCGGCCTCGGCTTCAACGGCCGGCCGGTGAACGGCGTCGGCGTGATCGGCTACGGCCTCGTCCACGAAGTGCGCGGCAGAGGGTACGCGTCGGAGGCGCTGCGCCGTCTGCTGGAGTTCGCCCGCGAGCAGGGCCTCACCCTGGTCAAGGGCGACGCCGACCTGGACAACACCGCCTCCCAGCGGGTCATGGAGGCGGCCGGGATGCGGTACGTGGGAGAGGACGAACGGGTGCGGTACTACGAGATCGCCTGGCCCGCGCCCGCCGGGGCCGGCGAACGCGCGGAGGTGGAGGTGGGGGCCGGTGCCGTCCACGCCGGGGAGACCGGCGCGGCGGACCCGGGCGCCGGCCGACCGCGTGTCCGGTCAAGGAGGGATTGACGGGAGGTGACGAGGGCGCCAGGCGCCTTCCCCACACTTCGGTGGGGCCTCGGTTGAGCACGCGGGCGGCCGGATCCGGGGACGACCGCGGGCCGAGAGCGGAGTGGCGCGGGGGTCGGCCGTCGGGCTGGTTGCGGCTCGACGGGCTCCTTCGGTGCGTTGCGCGGTTGTGACGCGGCCGGTGTGCGGTTGCCCGGACAGGTGAGCGGTCGGCGCGGCAGCATGGAGGGATGGCGGGGAGGACACGCACAGTAGGGGCTGTTGCCGCGGTGTGCGGCCTGGTCTCAGTAGGACCGATGGCCCTGGTCGTGGCGGTCGACCCGGACACGGCCGGGCAGGTCGCGGGCATCACCGGCAGCATCGCCGGACTCGCCGGCCCAGCCGTCTCGGTCCACGCCCCGCACCGCACACCCGCCACACAGACGCCCTCCCCGCCCCCACCGACCGGCGGCAATGGGACATGCGCAGCTCCGGTCAGGCCGGCAGGCGGCACGTCGGCGGCATCGGAGCGTTCCGCGGTCGTGGGCGGGAACATCGGCGAGGCCGTCACCGGGGACGGCAACCACACATGACTCCCCCACTCCCCTGGCGGCGCAAGAACAGGACTTCGCCCGCGCAGCCCTGCCCACCGCCGGCCCTCGAGGGCGGTGAGGTGCCGGACGGCGGGCCCGGCGCGGACACCGGCGCGGCCGCCCCGCCGGTCTCGGCGCCGCCGTCCCCTCCTGCCACAGCGCCCGCGACCGCGGAGGACGGGGGCGGGAAGCGGGCGACCGTCATCGGCGGGAACGCCGGCACCGTCATCACCGGCGACCACACCCACATGCCCGTCACCGACCAGCGCGGGCAGGTGCACAACACCGTCACCGGCGGACAGCACACCACCGTCGTCCAGGCGCGGGACATCGGGACGCTGAACCTCGCCGGGCA